>JANOTJ010000116.1:0-21585 GCA_031416295.1 Chloroflexota bacterium | reverse complement strand
AGCACGCCGTATCAGGTGCCATGCGTGGGCTTCGGGGCAGCTGACCTACGCTCGATCAAGCTCGCGGTCGATGGCGCGCAGGATGAACCGCGCGGCCTCGGCGCTCTTGCCGCCGAGCTTCTCGCCCTCGTCCTGGTCAAGCGCCCGCATGAGGTCCGCGAGGAACAGGTCCAGGGGAGCCGTCCGCTCCAGCGACCTGTCGGCGAACGCCGCCTCTAGTCGCGCCACGACGGCACGCGCGTTGTCCACGGTGTGGCCCCTGGCCGCGATGAGCTCGCGTACCTCGGCTCGTGCCGCATCGGCGCCGGCACCTGACGATGGGCTCATGAGAACCTCCTGATCGTGCGCTGCAGGACGTTGCGTGGCGCGCCCTGCGGCTCCACGACGGCATGCTGGAGCGGCGATGGCGGCGCCACTATCGCCTGCCCCAGGGCCACGCGACTCGCTCGCCAGTCCGATTCGAGCACGCTCATGGCGATCTCGTCCCACCAGCGCCCAGCGCGGAAGATCGATTCGCGCGAGCGGCCCTCGAGGATGAAGCCGCACCGGCGGTACGCTCGGATCGCCCGTTCGTTGAACTCGAAGACAAAGAGCGCCACGCGATGCAGGCCGAGCACCCCGAACGCGTGATCGAGCATCAGCCGGGTCGCCTCCGAGCCGTAGCCCTGGCCCCAAACGTCCTTCTCGCCGATGGTGATGTGAAACAGCACGGACCCGTTGTCGCCGTCGAGCTGGCTGAAGGCGCACGTCCCGACGAGTCGGTCGCCGGACCGTTCATGGATGGCCATGGCCAGCGCATCCGGCCCAACGACCCGCGCGGCGAAGAAGCGCTCGATCTCCTCGGGGCGCATGGGCGCCTCCTGGTAGCGCGCCAGCCGGGCGATTTCGGGATCGGCGTACCAGTGCCGGAAGCGCGCCAGGTTCTCCGGCACATGACGGCGCAGGACGACCCGCGACCCCTCGATCGACTCCGGAAACCATGCGCGCGGCACCATGTCGGGAACCGTATACCATCCCGGGAATGCGCCGCTGGAGCGAGATCGCGGAGCGCGTCGCCGCCACCACGCGCACCTCCGAGAAGACGGCCATCCTGGCCGAGCACTTCCGGAGCCTGACGCCCGACGAGCTGCCCATCGCCGCCACGTTCCTGACCGGTCGACCGTTCGCCGAGTCCGATCAACGGTCTGCGGGCATCGGCTGGTCGGCAATGGCCACGGTGATCGCACAGGTCGCGGGCGTCGATCGTGATGCGCTGGGCGAGGCCTACGACCGTCACTCCGACCTCGGACTGGCCGTGCTGGACGTGCTCCAGGGCGTGGGCCACGAACCTCCGCCCGAGTCGAGTCCGACGCTGCCCGAGGTGGCTGCCGCGTTCAGCGCGATCGAGGTCGCCCGCGGCCCGAAGGCGAAGGGGGCGATCTTCTGCGACCTGATCGCCCGAAGTGACCCGCGGACCGCCAGGGCCATCGTCAAGGTCCTGTCCGGCGATCTGCGCATCGGCCTCCGTGAGGGGCTCGTGGAGGCCGCCATCGCTGCCGCCTTCGAGCGTCCGCTCGACGCGGTCAAGTGGGCGGGGATGCTCACCGGCGACGTCGGGCGCCTCGCCACGCTGGCCCGCGACGACGCCCTGGCCAGCGCTGAGCTCGCGCTGTTCCATCCACTCAAGTTCATGCTCGCCTCCCCGGCCGAGGACGCCGACGAGATCATCCGGCGCCTTGGCGACGAGGTCTGGGTGGAGGACAAGTACGACGGCATCCGCGCCCAGCTGCACAAGCGCGGGATGGACGTGCGCCTCTACTCCAGGGACCTGCACGACATCGGCGGCCAGTTCCCGGAGATCCTGGAGGCCGCCCGGCCGCTGCCCTGGGACGCCGTCATCGATGGCGAGATCCTGGCCTGGAAGGACGGTCTGGTCCTGCCCTTCATCAGCCTCCAGGCGCGCCTCGGGCGCAAGGATCCGAGCCTGGAGATCCAGGCCGCGGTTCCCGTCATCTACGTCGCCTTCGATCTGCTCGCGGTCGGCGACGGGCCAGGCGGCAGGGACCCGGATCGTGACGGGGTCGTGGAGCCGCTGCTCCGGGCCATGCTCCGCGAGCGGCGCGAGCGGCTCGACGCGCTGGAGTTGCCGGGCGTCCTCGAAGGCGGCCGATTCCTGCGCTCGCACCTGTCCGTCGCTGCCGATGCCGACGCTCTGGAGGCTGCCTTCACCTCGGCCCGCGCCCGTCGCAACGAAGGCCTGATGGTCAAGGACCCGGACAGTGGCTACTCCCCGGGCAGGCGCGGCCTCGGCTGGCTGAAGATGAAGAAGGCCCTCGCGACCATCGATTGTGTCGTGGTCGGGGTCGAGGTCGGGCACGGCAAGCGCCATGGCGTCCTGAGCGACTACACCTTCGCCGTCCGGGACGACGAGACCGGCACGCTCGTCAACATCGGCAAGGCCTACAGCGGCCTGACCGACGAGGAGATCGCCCGGATGACCACGTGGTTCGAGGCCCACACGGTCGCCCGATACGGGCGCTATCGCGCCGTGGAGCCGACGGTGGTCGTCGAGATCGCCTTCGACGTCATCGTGCGCAGCACGCGCCATGCCAGCGGCTTCAGCCTGCGCTTTCCGCGCATCCACGCGCTGCGCCCGGACAAGTCCCCAGACCAGATCGACACGGTCGCGACGGTTACGGCGCTGTACGAAGGACTCCAGGCGGGCAGCGAACTGCTGGTGACTGCACGCGCCAGGAACGGCCCGCCCGTCGGGGACTGACCTCCCCGGACAGGCGTCCGGACCGCTATGCTGCGCGGATGTTCGGATTCGGGGGCACCCAGCAGAGCGTCGCCTTGACCCTGTATACGGACGCGTTCGTCATCCGTGGCTCGATCGAGACCCGCCAGCGTCGGGTGAGCGACATCCTCAACCATGCCGACGACCCTTTCCTCGTGCTGACCGACGTGACCGTGGATGAGTTCGGGAGCCGCGGCCAGGTGACCACGGCCGCCTACGCCCAGGTCAATCTCGCGTCCGTGTTGTTCGCCGTCGCCGACACCACGGTCGAGGCGGTCCCGGAACTGCGCACCGCGAAGGTGCCTGAGGTAGCCCTCATCTCGGTCCCGCCCTTCAAGGTCACCGGGCGCATCCACCTGCTGGCGGAACGCGACCTGCGCGAAGCGCTCAACGAACTGCACGGCACGTTCCTGCCGGTGACCGATGCCACGTACTGGTCGGACAGCCTGGCCGAGGCTCGAGCGACGGCTGCCCTGGTGGCCGTGAACCACGCCCGGGCCCAGATCCTGGCTCCCTATCGCGAGAACGATCCGTGGGCCGGTATGAGCGCGTCGGACTCGGCCGCGTCGGACTCGGCCGCCTCGGTGGACGCAGCGCCCTCGGCCGCCTCGGTGGACGCAGCGCCGACGGGTGATCCGGACGTCACGCCCGGGACGACCTCCGGCTGGTAGCGGCGCCCCATCCGGGCAGGCGCCTCAGCGATCGACCGGAAGATCCAGTCGATTACCCCATTCGGCCCAGCCACCGTCGTAGACCGCCACGTCCTCGTGGCCGAGCAGCATCAGGATGAACGCGAGCTTGGCGGCCGCGACACCCGAGCCGTCGTAGGTCACCATCCGCCGACCGCGAGTGACGTTCGCAGCGTGAAGCCTGGCGCGCAACGCGTCACCATCGCGCAGACGCTGGCTGCCCGGCTGGTGCATCGAGCCGACCGGGACATTGACGGCCCCGGGGATATGTCCGAGTCGTCTGGTGTTGCCTTCGAAGCCGCGATACTCGGCCGGGGCGCGCGCGTCCAGGAGGGTCACGTCCGGCGCCCCGAGGAGTCCGCGCACATCGGCGGTGGTGAGGTGCATCCGGCCGGGGGCGCGCGCCGTGAGAGCCGTCGACATCGTCGCGGCAGGCAGTCTGCCGGCCGCGCCATCCCCATCCATGGCGAACGAGCGGGCCACCGCGCGTCCCTCCGCAAGCCAGGCTGGAAAGCCGCCGTCGAGGACCCGAGCCGATGTCAGGCCGTAGGTCCGCAGCGTCCACCAGACCCGGGACGCGTACAGGCCCTGCGTGTCGTCGTAGATGACGACGGTGGACGCGTCACCGATGCCCGCTCGGGCCGCGAGCGCCGCGACCTGGGCCGGCGTGGCCAGCCGCAGGGCGTCGAGGTCGTCGATGGTGTCGACCAGGTCAGCCCGCCAGTCGACGGGCGTGGCTCCCGGGATATGGCCACTGGCAAAGGTCTGGGAGGCGCTGCCGTCGGGTCGCCAGCGCGCGTCCAGGATGCGCACGTCCGGGCGACCGACGTGCTCCGAGAGCCAGTCGGTCGTGGCCAGGTGATCGGGACGGGGGAGGCCGGTCATGGTGGCTATGATACGGCCGTGCTTCCCCCCGACCCGGCCGATGCGCAGCGGCTGGCTACCGTCCGTGCCGCACTGCCGGCCCTGTCCGCCGGCATTTACCTCAATACCGGGTCGGTCGGCCCGTTGCCGGCCGAGACGGCTGCCGCGATGGACGAGATGGCAGCCTACGAGTTGCGCACCGGGCGCGGCCACATGGACCAGTTCCGCGACTTTCTCCAGCGCCTCGACGAGGCCCGGGCGGCGGTCGCGGCGGTCGTGACCGCCGACGTGGACGACATCGCCCTGACCCATGCCACGACCGACGGCATGAACATCGGCGCGTGGGGCCTGGACCTGCGACCCGGCGATCGCGCGGTGACGACGAACCTGGAGCACCCGGGCGGGTACGGGCCGCTGTACATGCTCCGCGACCGGCGCGGCATCGAGCTCACCTTCGTCGATGTCGGCGACGGTGGCGACCACGACGCGATCATCGACGCCTTTGACAGCGCCATCGATGGGCGGACGCGGCTGGTCGCGATCTCCCACGTCCTGTGGGCGACCGGCGCGGTCATGCCCATCGCCGAGATCGCCGAGATCGCCCACGCACGCGGCGCGGTCGTCGTGGTCGATGGCGCGCAGGCCGTGGGCGCCATCCCGGTGGATCTCGCCGCGACCGGCGCCGACGCCTACGCCATTTCCGCCCAGAAGTGGCTGCTCGGGCCGGAGGGCATGGGCGCCCTGGCGGTCACGGCCGCGGGCCGCGAGCGTCTTGCCCCGACATTCGCCGGCCACTACACCTTTGAGCGGACCGATGCGACCGGCACGGGCGTGCCTCATGCCTCCGCCCGACGCTATGAGGCGTCAAGCTTCCATCGGCCATCCGTCGTCGGCATGGCCCGCTCGATCGGGTGGCTGAGCATGTTCGTCGGGTTCGAGTGGATCCACGAGCGGGGTGCCCGGATGGCGCGGCTCGCGCACGAGCGACTGAGCGTGATCGAGGGTGTGACGGTCATCACGCCGCGCCACGCGATGGCTGGCCTCATCGCCTTCCGCATCGAGGGCTGGCCCATCCAGGCCGCCCTCGACGAGCTCGGCGCGCGCGTCTTCGCGGTCGCGCTGACCCTCCCGCTGGTGGATGCGCTGCGCATCAGCGTCGCCTGCTTCACGAGTGAGGACGAGTTGGAGCGGTTCGTGGCCTGCGTCGAGCTGCTCGCAGCCCACACCCCCGAGTCGATCCCGCCGCGGCGCTCCCTGGCGCTGCTCGGGCAGGGCTGAGCTGCTCGTGACCGAACGGCGCGCGCCGGACGCTGCGGTCCGTCAGCGATCCTGGCTCGAGGTCCGCTGGCGACAGTTCCGGAACGCGCCACGCCCGGTGGTGCGGGCCGTCCTGTCGAGCCTTGTGGTCGCGGTCACGCTCGCGACCGCGTATCTCGGCTACGACGTGGCCATCAGCCGCGGCGCCGTCCTCCCCGGCGGCGACCTGCGCGTCCTGGCGATCGCCCTGTATGTCCTCGTGGTCCTGGTCGTGGGCAGCGTCGTCACCTATCTCGTCGTGCCCCAGCCCACGGGAGCCGGGCCGGCCGGCGTGCGCCGGCGCAGCGGCTGGAGCGCCGCGCTGGGGTTCTTCGCCGCGCTCCCGATCGCGTACCTGGTGATGGTCGTCGCCAGCCAGGTCGTCCGTCCGCTCATCGGCTGACGTGGGACTTCCGGGGCGTGCAGGCACCACTTCCGCTGCACGGTGGATGCAAGCCGCTAGCCTATCCGTACCATTCCACGGTACCCTCTCATGGCTATCATCCTCGGTGAGGCCCCGGGTATCCGGAGTCACATCGGCATCATCTTGCGAGGTTCTCGCGTGTCCATCGACGAGCAGCATGTCGCGCTGCCGAAGCTCTACGGAGCGCCGGCCTACGCTCGACCCGTCGCCCCCGTGGCAGACGGTCCACGCCCATTCGATCCCGACGATCTTCCGATCGAGGCCTTTCAGACCGATGAGGAGCACGTGCTCGTGTCCACCCTCCCGGCTCGAGCCTGGGCCCCCGGCGGAACGGTCGTGGAGCGCGTGCACGGCAACGACCGTGGTTCGTCCTCGGGTGGTCGTCATGGCCTGCGACCACGTCCCTTGAGCCTGCGCCGCATCGCCGGCCGCCTGCTCGGCAACGACTGACCGATCCGGGCCGGTGTAGCATCGTTCCCATCGCTCAGCGCACGGCGACCGCGGCGGGGGAGTAGCTCAATCGGTCAGAGCGGCGGGCTTATATCCCGCTGGTTCCAGGTTCGAGTCCTGGCTCCCCTACCACCCGACTCATTCGCGGCGGCCGAGCAGGCGGCCACTGCTGCGCGATTCATGCCACCGTTGCGCGATTCGGGCCACCTTTGCGCGATTCAGCCGGCGGCTTCCCGGACGAGATCCAGAAGCTGGTCGCGGCGACCGGAGGTCAGCGTCCGCTGGGCCGGCAGGGCAGTGATCCACGGCGCCAGCTGTGCCGGAGTGACCACGGCGCACGCGGCGGTCCGCGGGATCACGGTGTCGGGCCCCGAGACCACCGCGGCATAGACCTTGAGCACGAAATCCGTATCGTCATGGCCGATCCACCGGCGGACGCGTTCCGCGTCCCTCGCAGCTCGATCCAGGGGGTTCTCCAGGGCGATCCAGCCGCGGCTGGATCGCAGTTCCCAGTTCCCGTCCCGGACACGGGTGATTCCCGCTGGTGGCAACTCGCGGATGATCGCGGCGCCGAAGGGACCGATCACGAGCTCGGAGACGCTGCGCCCGTCGGGCAGTGCCAGGCCGGACGCGACGACGATATCGGCGGGCAGGTCGCGCAGTGCGCGCAGGGCGGCGGACCGACTGGGCGCCCGCTGGCGGACCGCGGCGAGGTTCCTGGCGAGCCGCGTCGCACCGACCAGGATGAGACCCGCTGGAGCGACCAGGGCGACGGCCCACAGACCCATGCCGGTCAGCATCTGTGTGGCATCCGGCCGGCCTGCCGGGATGGCGCCGGTAAGCAACGGCGTCGCGAAGACGACATACGCCAGCACGAGCCCACCAACGACCAGCAAGGTGCTCACGAGGGAGCCGCCGACGATCGGGATGAGGGAAGGCCGCGGAGTACCCCGGGCCGTGGTGATGACCTGCATATCGGCATGGTCGCGGTCGCGGGCGGGCGTGCCAATGGCGCGACGGGGGTACTGACGGGGGGCCGGTTGACCCATCAGCCACTCCGCAGTCCACCGCACTCACTCGCGTGCGGCGGTCAGTGGTGACGGTTGGCACCGACGCCGGTCGGCTGGCCGTGCCCGGACCCCCGTACCATTGCTCCACCGCGGTCGCACCGGCATCCTCGCTCACAGGATCCCGGACCCAGATCCGGGACCGGACGCTGGACAAGCGTGCCCATTCGCGACCGCCCAAGGTACACATCGGATCATCGCTGGGGAGACACCGTCAGCGCACGCCCCGGGCCGGGACGGGGCACGGACGTTCGCGCCCGTCTTTCCTGGAGCCTGCTCGTCGTCGCGATGCTCCTGTTGGCCCTGGTCGGCCCGACCATGGCCGCCGCCGGACCCACGCGGTTGGCCGATGCGGCCGTCTCGCCACGCACCGCAACGACCGCTCAGACCGTCAGCTTCAGCGTCGCCTACCGCAATCGTGAGGGTTCGCCGGCCGATTGGGTGCGGGTCAAGGTCGGCGGCGCGACTCACGAGATGACGGTCAGCGGAACTCCCGACTGGAAGCGCGACGTGCGCTTCGTGTGGAGCGGCAGACTGCCGGCCGGCACCCACGCCGTTGACTTCGAGGCGATGAGCCGAGACCGATTCAGCGACAGCCTCGGCGGCGGCAGCGTGACCATCACGCCGGAACCGACGCCCACGCCTTCACCGACGCCGAAACCGACCCCTGCGCCCACGCCGAAACCGACCCCTGCGCCCACGCCCAGGCCGAACCCTGCGCCCACGCCGAAACCGACCCCTGCGCCCACGCCGAGTCCTGACCCGACGCCCAGGCCGACCCCCACGACGAGCGCGACACCGAGCCCCGATCCGACAGCTGATCCGACAGCCACCCCCGGCCCCTCGACCACCCCATCCACGACTCCAGGGGAAGGACTGGTTACCGGGACATCGTCGCCCGCGCCATCCGACGATGCGGTCGGCGTGATCGTCCCCGGAACGGCCGGTGCCGGCACCGGCACCGGCGGGGCGGACTCCGGTGTTCCTGACGGAGGCCCTGGTGGCGCGGCTGCCGGACTCGATATGCTCGCCAGCGCGGTCGGTACGCTCGCCTTCGGTCGCCCGGCCCTCGAACAACTCGGACTTGCCCTGACCCTGGCCAGCACCTCCACCGTCGTCGGCGCAACGATGGCCTTCAGCCTCTTCGGCAAGCGCCGGCGCGACGGCGAACAGCCGGAATCCGATGACGTCATGGCCGGTCATGCGGCTAGCGGCGTGGCTGTCGCCACCTCCGCCCTGGCGGCTCCGGGCGGCTCCGGCTCGACCCGACCCGCAACCCCGCTGGACCTCGAGATGGCGATGCCACGCTGGAGACGCCCGTCCCTCATCGAGGCGCGCAAGGCCGATCCGATCCGCGATGCGACCGTCGTACCGCGCCTGACCTTCGATCACGGCCTGGTCGGGCCCCTGGACGGACGCGAGCGCCGCGAGATTCGCTACAGCGTGGTCCGCCTCCTCGACACCCCCGACGAACTGCGCGGCGCCGAGATCGGCTTCGTGGACCAGGGTGACGAGGTCCAGCTTCTCGAGAAGCACGGCGTGTACTGGCTGGTCCTGTGCCCCGACGGGCGACAGGGCTGGATCCACAAGATGACCCTCGGCGACGTGGTCGGGGGAACGGGTCCGACGGCCCCGACGGCGACCATGCCGATCGCCGCCGAGAGCTGGACGATGGGCGAGGACGTCGATGGCGACGTGCTCGCGGCCTACCTCGACAGTCGCCGCCGGTCCTGACGCGGCGATCGCCGCGCGTCGGCGATCAGGGCTCGGTCATCGCTCCATGGCCGTGGCCGGGGATACCGGCCCGATCATCATGACCCGCCGAGGCATCGGCCACGGCGATCGTCGCCGACAGCGCGATGACGCCGATCGCCGCGACGAGGGCGCCCACGGCGAGCGACCGCCCGGGCATGCCCGGGCGCGAGGCCAGGACTCGGGCGTCGAGGGCGGGGCCGCGCACGGCAAGCAGCGCGACGGTCAGGAGTTGCAGGACCGTGCCGATCGCATCGGCCGTGCCGACCGGTTCCGGACCACTGGGCATGAGCGGCAGGCCGAACGTGCGTGAGAGCAGCCAGAGGCCCGAGATCGCGAGGCTTCCCCCGACGGCGATCCTCGTCAGCCAGGTTCCGGGGCCGCCGACGCGTGACCGCACGAACGCGACTGCAAGGCCGGCCTGGAAGATCGCGGCCCAGTAGAACGCAAGGCCAAGGTCGCCGAGTTCCTCGACGTGCGCCGGGCCCGCAGCAAAGTGGATCGCGGCGGCGCCCATGGACAGGGCCGCGAGGACCCAGCTTCGTGCGCCCTGGACGGGCGCGTCCCGGTTGGGTCGCTCGGTGGTTGCTGGCAACGTATCGCTCCGTCGGGTGTCGGGTGGGTGCGTCCCACAAGGGCCGGTCGATGGTGATACGCACCGGGCCGTCAAGTGGATGCAACGGGCAGCGACCGGAGCGGCCTAGAATGGCCCATGCCGGTCAGGCACACGAGCGCGCGGTTCGTGGGGCGCGAGGACGCATTCGGCAAGCTTGCGTCCGTGCTCCGGTCGTCAGCCGCGGGCGACGCGGGAACCCTGCTCATCGACGGGACCGCAGGCGCAGGTGCCACCCGCTTCATCGATGAGGCCGTTCGCCGGGTCAGCGCCCTGGAGGAGCCGATGCTCGTGCTCCGGGGCGGCGCCCACGGCCGGGGCACGGATCGACCGTACGGGCCGATCATCCGGGCCATCCGTCCGGTCCTCGCCGACCTCCCGGACGACGCGCTCGCGACGATCGTGGGGACCGCGGACGCCGAGCTCGGGCGGCTCCTCCCCGAGGTCTCGGCGCGCCTCGCGGGCTCCAGCGCGACTGGGTCCGTCCAGGCCCACACCGTGCCCGAGCGGCGACAGGCCCGGCTGCTGGAGGGCATCCTCGGCGTGATCGGGCGGCTTGCCGAGCGCCGACCGGTGATGCTCGCGATGGAGGACCTGCACCGGGCCGACGCGGGTACGCGCACGCTCGTGACCTTCCTGGCCCGCCTCGCCCGGAATCAGCGCCTGGCCATCGTGGGCACGTACCAGGCCGACGCCATCCGTCGGGACGACCCGTGGGCCGTCGACCTGCGCACCCTCGGCTCATCGGTCCGGCCGCCCGGTCGCCTGACCCTGGGCCCGCTCGGACGCGACGAGCTCGCTCGGCTGATCGACGCCATCGAGGGCGAGCGTCCGTCAGCGAGCGTCCTCGTCGTCGTCGTCGAGCGCTCGCGCGGACTGCCGCTGGTCGCCGAGGAATTGCTGGCCGCTCGCCGCGAGCTCCCGACGGTGTCGCTCAAATCGTCGTTCGCGGATCTCGTGCTGGCGCGCCTGGCCGTCCGCAGCCCGGAGTGCCGCCGCGTCCTGCGCCTGCTGGCAGCGGTCGGGCGACCCGTGGATCGACCCCGGCTCGCCGCAATCGCCAGCGTCTTCGAGGCCGACCGATCGAGCGGTCCACCGCGTTCGTCGTCCGCGGCCCGCCGCGGCGATGGGGTCCTGGACGCCGATCTCGTGGCCGGGCTCGACGAGGCGATCGAGCACGGGTTCGTGACGGTCGACCCCGGCGGCGGAGGCCTGCAGCTCCGCCACGAGCTCGTCGGCGAGGCCATCGAGGCCGATCTGCTGCCGCTGATGCGGGTGCGCCACCACCGCGCGGTGGCCATCGCGATGGACGACGACCCGTTCGTGGGCATGCATCATCATCGCCTCGCCCTGGATCCGGCCGCGGCCGGCCGGTCGGCGATCCTGGCAGCCGACAGCGCGGCCGAGGTGGATGCCCCGGCCGATGAGTTGCGGGCGCTCGAGATCGCCATCGCCGTCGGGGACGAGGCCGCGGCTCTCGGGACCCGGGCCGCCGAGGCGGCATTCGCGGGCGGGAACGTGTCCCGGGCAGTGGCGTACCTGGAGGCGGCGATCGCTGCGGCCGACCCAGCCGACAGGGTTGGCCTCGGGCTCATCCACGATCGGCTCGGGCAATTCCGTCGTGTGGCGGGCGATGTCGACGGGGCCTTGCTGGCGCGTCAGCGGGCAGTGGAGCTCGTGCCCGCCGCCCCGTCGGAGGCTCGCGCCCGGGTCGTGGCCGGCCTTGCCCAGGCGCGCATGCTCGAGGGGCTGTTCGCCGAGGCTGAAGGGCTGGCTCGTGACGCCATCACGGTCGCCCGGGCGTGCGAGCCCCCGGCGACCGCCTGGGAACTGCATGCCTCGACGACGCTCGGGGTCATCCTCGGCTGGCGGGCCGACCCCGATGCCGCATTGGCCATGCTCCGCGATTCACTGGCGATGGCCAGATCGATCGGCGACCTCGACGAGCTGTTCCGCGCCCATGCCAACCTGACCACCGTCCTTGAACTCGCCGGGCGGCACGAGGAGGCCGTCGTGGTCGCCTTCGAGGGCATCGAGGCGGCACGATCGGCCGGGCTCGAGGCGGTCTACGGCAACATCCTGCGTGGCAATGCCGCCGATTCGCTGTACCTGCTCGGCCGCTGGGCTGAAGCGCAGGCCCTGAGCATGACCGCCCTCGAGTGGCTGCCCGCGGGTCTCGATTTCCTGAGCACGCTCGTATCCCTGGCCACGGTCGAGATCGAACTGTCCGCCGGGGAGCGGGCCGGTCGACTGCTCGGCCAGACGCTCCTCGAGCTCGGCGCGGTGCGTGATGCCCAGCAGGCCGTGCCGCTGCACCTGGCGTCGGCCTCCTTCGCGCTGTGGCGCGGTGATGTCGCCGACGCGCGACGGGCCACGGATCGGGCGTGGACCCTGATGAGTGGCACCGAGGACTGGATCCTGGCGGCTCGGTCGGCGGCGGCAGTCGTCGAGGTCGATGCCGCTGCGGCGGCGGAGGCCCACGCACGACGGGACCTCGCCGGCCTGGCGGCCGCCCGACAGCGGGCGCAGGAAGTCCTCGAGGCGGCCGAGGCCGTCGTGGCTCGTCATGGCGGCGCTTCGTACCTCGGATCGCGGCAGCTGGCGGATGCCTATCTGGCGACCGCTCGCGCGCAGCGGCGACGCCTGGACGGCGACGACGATCCGGCGACGTGGGCGGCGGTCGGCGCCCTGTGGGTCTCGCTGGCGATCCCGTACGAGGTGGCTCGGGCGCGTTGGCGTGAGGCCGCGGCGCGCCTCGGTTCGGGTGCCGGCCGAGCCGGGCGCATGGAAGCCAAGGCCCCGCTCCTTGGATCCGTCGAGCTGGCCCTCGGCCTCGGCGCCCTGCCCCTCCTGCGGGAATTGCGTGAGCTGGCCCGGCGGGCCCTGATCACCCTGCCGCCCGAGGTGGACGACCGCCTCGCCGGGCCGCGCGACGCGGTGCGCCCGCTGGTCGGCGTCATCGATCGCACGGCGGGTGGTACGGACCGTTCCGAAGACCGATCCGCCGCTCTGGTTCGGGCGGTCGTGGGCACGCTGGATGCGGAACCGTCGCGGGACACGTTCGGGCTGAGTGCCCGCGAGCGCGAGGTGCTCACGGAGATCGCCCGGGGCCGCACCAACCGCGAGATCGGGGAGCGGCTGTTCATCAGCCAGAAGACCGTCGGCGTGCACGTCGGCAACATCCTGAGCAAGCTCGCCGTGTCCGGGCGCGTCGAGGCCGCCGCCGTAGCCATCCGCCTGAGCCTGACCGAGCCGTAGGCGCAGGCGTAGGCTCGGTCAGGTCGGGTCGGTCAGCTCGATCCGGATGCGCTTGCGGCATAGGCATCCGTGTAGCAGCGCTGCTCGCCGATCGGGGTCACGATCGTCGGGGCCTCAGCCGCCCACCGTGAGGGTGCCGGCCATCGTCGTCGGGTGGACGATGCACAGGAACGGATACTGGCCGGCCGCGAGGGGCCCGGCGTCGTAGGTCCGGGTTTCCACGCCCTTGAACGGCGTATCCGTGAGCACGGTGGCTCCGGAAGCATCCTTGATCTCGACGTTGTGGGGGATCCCCGCGTCGTTGTTGGCGAAGCGAATCTGGAAGGGCACGTCGGCTGGCGCGGCGAGGGCGTCCGTGTCGAACAGCACGTTCAGTGCGGCGATGTCGAGGACGACGAGGTCGCCCGACGGAGCTGCCGACGGAGCTGCCGACGCCGACGCCGGCGCGGACGGCGCGGTCGATGCCTCGGCCGAGCCGCTCGGCGCGGCCGAAGGTTCCACGCTTGCCGCGGCGGAGGCGGACGGCTCGACGCTTGGCGCCGCGGTGATCGACGGTGCCGGCGCGTACGTCCAGCCAGGGGCGGCCCCGGCGCAGTTGCCGACAGCCGCGGCGGTGATCAGGAGCAGGCCGATTGGCAGCAGGCGGTGTGTGCGCATGGTCGGTCGAACCTCGGTGCTGGTCGCGGATGTCCGCGAGCGGGGATGTCGCCCATGAATCTACCGCGTCCGCGCGATGGATGACCCGCCACTGGTACCACTGGCCCAGTACCCACCGGTACCAAGGTCCGGATTGTCCTGGGGACCACATCGCGACTAGGCTGACGGTTCGTCACGAGGGTCCCCCCAGACCCTCCACCCACCGGAGCCCACCGCACATGATCGCGAACCTTTCCTTTCGAATCTGGCGCCTCGCCGTCACCGTCGGTCCGATCATCGCCATCGCGTTGACCCTGACCGCCGCTCGTCGCTGGAACTGAACCCCGACTCTTCCCGTGTTCGTTCGCCGCTCGGAGCCCATCCGTACGCGCGACCGTCCTCATTCGAGACCCGGAGACCTCCCTCCGGGTCTCGTTCTTTTGTCCGGCCTCGATGCGCCGACAATGGACCGGCCGGTGTTTGCGACCGGCCCACGATGCGGGTGCGACCGGCAGCGAGGGCGATCCGTGTGGCACGATCGACGTGATGGCCCGGATCCCTCGTCCGACACTCGCCCTGCCGCTCCTCTCGTCGCCCCTGATCCGGCGCGTCGCGTGGCACGTCCGGCGAGTCGGTGGCCAACTCGATCGACGATTCTTCCTGACGATGGCGCAGGGCATCGTCATCTTCGTGGCCATCGCGGCCGTGCTGATCACCCTCCTCGAGAAGCCGTTGACCGTCTCGTCGGTCTTCGATTCGTTCAACTGGGGCATCGCCACGGTGCTCGGTCAGGGCGACTCGGCGTTCGTCGCCTCGCCAGCCGGGCGCATCATCGGCTGGTTGCTCATCCTGTTCGGGGTCGCCATGCTCGGCATGATCACCGGCGCCCTCGTCGCGATGGTCATCGATTTCCTGCTCAAGGAGGGCCAGGGCTTGGGAGCGTCGGGCTATCGCAACCACATCGTCGTGTGCGGCTGGAATACGACTGCGCGTGACCTCATCGCCGAACTGCGCGGTGACGACTACACGATGAAGGTCGTCGTCCTCGCCGACATGGACAAGAACCCGGCCGGCGACGGCGTGTACTTCGTGCGCGGCGACGCATCGAATGAGGACGATCTCGGGCGGGCCGGGATTCAGGAGGCCTCGGCGGCCCTGGTGTTCCCCGCCGACGCATCGGATGACGCCGACATGCGCTCGATCCTGACGATCATGGCCATCGAGCATGCCGCGCCCGGCGTGCGCACCGTGGCCGAGGTCAACAATCCGCGACACGAGCCGCATTTCCGGCGCGCCGGCGTGAACGAACTGCTGGTCACGTCCAAGGTCGCCTCGCACCTGCTGGCCCGATCCGCGCTGTATCCCGGGCTCACCGGACTCGTGACGGACATCGTGTCCGGGGGCGAGGGCTCGGAGCTGTACCGGATCCGACTGCCCGACGAATATCTGGGCATGTCCATCGATGCCGTCGCAGCGCGCCTCCGGACGGACCATCGGGCGACGCTCCTGTCCGTCAATCGGGGCGGCCACGCGTTCGTGAACCCGAAGACCGATTTCGTCCTGCAGCGCGACGACGACGCGATCGTCGTGGCCGAGTCGCTGGGGACGCTCGCGCCGCTCGAGATGGGCGATGCGCTCGCCGCCCCAAGGACGTCGGCCGTGGTGCCCTCCGCCTGACGCTTGACCGCTCGAGCCGGCCCCGGCACGACATGAAGAAGCCCCGGCTGCCGGCCGGGGCTTCGATCGCGTCGGCCGCTACAGCGCCTTGACCGCCGCAGTCAGGGCCGCCAGGCCGTCCTTCGCGTCGGCGAAGAGCATGCCCGTCTTGTCGTTCGTGTAGAGCTCGTTGTCGATGCCCGCGTAGCCCTTGCCCATCGAGCGCTTGATGACCACGATCGACTTCGCCTGGTCCACGTCCAGGATGGGCATCCCGGACACCGGGGAGCCGGGCCGACGAGCCGCCGGGTTGGTGACGTCGTTGGCGCCGATGACGAGGGCGACATCACAGCGAGCGAACTCCGGGTTGATGTCGTCCATCTCCTTGAGCTGGGGATAGGGGACGTTCGCCTCGGCGAGCAGCACGTTCATATGACCGGGCATCCGCCCCGCGACGGGGTGGATCGCGTACTTCACGTCCACGCCCCTGGACTCGAGGAGTTCGGCCAGCTCCCGGACCGCGTGCTGGGCCTGGGCGACGGCGAGGCCATAGCCGGGCACGATGATCACGTGCTGAGCGTAGGCAAGCTGGATGGCCACGTCGTCCGCGCCGATGGACCGGACGGAGCCGCCCGGGCCGGCCGCGTCCCCGGCCGCGTCGTCGCCGCCACCGAATCCGCCGATCATGATGTTCAGGACCGACCGGTTCATGGCATCGGCCATGAGCTTGGTCAGGATGGCGCCCGAGGCTCCGACGAGGGCGCCGGCGATGATGAGCACGGGGTTGTCGATGACGAAGCCAGCCATCGCGACGGCTGTGCCCGTGAACGAGTTGAGCAGCGAGATGACGACCGGCATGTCCGCCCCGCCGATGGGCAGGGTCATGGTCACGCCGAAGGTCAGCGCTGCGAGCAGGATGATCAGCATCAAGACGAGGTTCGGCGTGCCCGTCGCGAAGAGGATGAGTGCCGCCACGACGGTGACCGCAGCCAGCCCGAGCGTCACCATCTGGCCGCCCGGGACGATGATCGGCTTGCCCGGGAGCAGGCCCTGGAGCTTGCCCGAGGCGATGATCGAGCCGGTGAAGGTGATCGAGCCGATGATGATGTCGAGGACGATGAAGATATTGGTGTCGATCCGGACGGTGGCATTCTCGCCCACGAGGCGCAGGTAGTCCTCGATCGCGATCAGGGCCGCGGCGCCGCCGCCGACCGCATTGAACAGCGACACCAGCTGCGGCATCGCGGTCATCTTCACGGTCCGGGCGGTGTACAGGCCGAGGCCGCCGCCGAGCACGATGCCCAGACCGATGATCGCCCACACGATCGTGCTGATGCCGTCGCCGCTGAGCTGCTCGGCGAGGATCAGGATGGCCGTCGCCACGATGGCCACGGTCATGCCGCCGGCCGATACGAGGTTGCCGTTCCGGGCGGTGGCCGGTGAGTTCATCCGTCCAAGGCCGATGACGAACGCGACCGCGCCGACGAGCCAGGCGATGCGGACCAGGATCTCGATGATCTGCAGGGTGGTCACGCTCAGGCCTCCGGCTCGACAGCCGGCTTGGGCGCGGCGGGTTTCTTGCGGAACATCTGGAGCATCCGGTCGGTCACGACGTAGCCACCCACGACGTTCATCGTCGCGAACGCGACGGCGACGAAGGCCAGCAGCCAGCCGAGCGGGTCATCGACCTCGCGGGCGATGAGCATGGCCCCGACGAGGACGATGCCGTGGATCGAGTTCGCGCCGGACATCAGCGGCGTGTGCAGGGTGGCCGGCACCTTGCTGATGACGGCGATGCCGACGAGGATCGCGAGGGTGAAGACGGTCAGGGACTGGATCAGACCGTCGATCTCTTCGGGGGTCATGCCTGGCCTCCAGGGGTGGCCGACGGCGCCGCCGGGGCCGGGGCCGAGGCCGAGGCGGGGGCCGGGGCGAGCAGCTTGTTGACGGCCTCCGAGACGACCGCGCCGCCGTGCGAGATGACCGTGGCCTTGGTGACCTCGTCCTCGAAGTCGAGGTGCAGGGCGCCGTCCTTGATCATCCCGAGCAGCAGCGACGAGATGTTGCGCGCGTAGAACGCGGAGGCACCGGCCGGCATCGTGGCCGGCAGGTTGTCCGGGGCGATGATGGTCACGCCGTTGGGCGTCTCGACCGTCTCACCGGCCTTGGACAGCTCGCAGTTGCCGCCCAGCGCGGAGGCCGCCATGTCGACGATGACCGAGCCCGACTTCATCCGGCCGACCGCATCCGCGGTCACGAGGACCGGCGGCTTGCGGCCGGGGACCTGGGCCGTGGTGATGACCACGTCCATGGCACCGATGGCCTCGTTGAGGTCCGCCTGCTGGGCGGCGCGCTCCTCGGCGGTCAGTTCGCGGGCGTAGCCCCCGGCGCCGGTCGCGTCGATGGTCGTCTTGAGCTTCACGAACTTCGCGCCCAGGCTCTCGGCCTGTTCGCGGGTCTCGGGTCGGACGTCGTAGGCGTGGACGACCGCGCCCAGGCGCCTGGCCGTGCCGATCGCCTGGAGCCCGGCCACGCCGATGCCCAGGATGAGCACATTGGCGGGCTTGGCCGTGCCGGCGGCGGTCGTCAGCAGCGGGAAGTAGCGGGGATAGGCGTTGGCCGCGATGAGCACCGCCTTGTAGCCACCCACGTTGGCCTGCGAGCTCAGCGCATCCATGCCCTGGGCCCGGCTGAGGGTCCGCGGGATGGCGTCCAGGCTGATGGCCGTGACGCCCTTCTCGGCAAGCTCGCCGGCGAGTTGCGGGTCGATGAGCGGCTGGAGGAAACCGACCACAGCCTGGCCCTGGCGCAGCTTGCCAACCTCGGTCGCGGAGGGCTTGGCGACCTTGAGGACGACATCCGACTGCTGGTACAGCGCCTCGGTCGGGACAACGGTCGCACCGGCCTCCGTGTACGCGCTGTCCAGGATGGCCGAGCCGGCGCCGGCGCCGGATTCGACGAGGATCTCGCACCCGGCCGCCTGCAGCTTGCCGAGCGCTTCGGGTACCAGGGCGACACGCCGCTCTCCGGGCGCAGTCTCCTTGGCGACACCGATATTCATGGGCACCACCTGTTCGAAGGGATGACGGGCCGCGGCAACCCAGGGGGAGGCCAGCGGGGACACGTGCGGTCACGTGGAGTCTACCGTGCGGACCGCAGAGGTTGCGAAGCCCGGGAGGTTGCGGTTCGGATTCCTGAGCAGAGTCCGCCAACCGGGCCACGAGCCGACGCGTCCCACGGGCCGACGACCTCGGGCAGGTCAGAGGCGGGAGCGAATCTCCCAGAGGTCGGGGAACGCCGGCCGGAACAGCGTCGAGCGCAGGTATTCGACACCGCTCGAGCCGCCCGTGCCGCGCTTCGTGCCGATCGTTCGCTCGACCATCTTGACGTGCCGATACCGCCACTCCTGGACGCCCTCGTCCAGATCGACCAGTCGCTCAGCCACGAAGGCGGCGTCTGGGTCGCCGCGGTAGACGGCGATCAGCGTTTCCTGGACGCGCTCGTCAGGCGATGGCTGGCTCGCCGTGCCACGGCCGTCGCCGGCATCGTCGGGGATGGCATGGCCCCGGCTGGTCAGATAGCGGAGGAACGAATCCCAGAGCGACGGCGCGGCCTGCGCGGCCTCGACCGCACGCCGGGCCTCGGAACCCTCGGGCTGTGCCAACGCTGCGCCAACGTCGCGGATCCCCAGCATCGCCTCCACCTGGCGAAACCCGGCCGACTGGAAGCCGGACGCCGAATCGAGCCGGTCGCGGAATGAGGTGAACTGGAGCGGCGTCATCGTCTCCAGCACGTCCACCTGCGCGACGAGCGTCTTGAGGATCTTGAGCACCCGGTTGAGTCGATGGAGGGCGGTGTCCGAGTCGCCCGCCTCGAACGCGCGTTGGACGCCGGCCAGTTCGTGACGGAGCTGCTTGAACCACAGCTCGTAGACCTGGTGGATGACGATGAACAGCAGCTCATCGTGCTCGGGTCCGTCGGGGCCGCCCGAGCGCTCTTCCTGGAGCGCGAGCAGTTCCGGGATCTTGAGGTAGGACGCATACGTGACGGCTGGTCGGGTCACCAGTCGATGGTACTCGGGCTCGTCGGCCGCGAGCCGGTGAGGATCAATCAGTCGCGGGGCCGGATTCGCATGATCAGGACGGTCAGTGGCTCATCGCCGATCACTTCGCCGTCGTGCGGCGTCGCGCCGTCCCAGCGCAGGTAGTCGCCCGGGCCCAGCTCGACCTCGTGCGGACCCTGGCTGACGCGCAGTCGACCGCTGATGACCAGATGATGCTCATCGCCGGGGTGCGCGTGGAGTCCGATGCGTCCACCGGGGGCACCCGTCAGTTCCATGATGGAGATGTCGCGACTCGCCCGACCGTCAACGTGTTCGACGCGCCCGGTGTCGGTCTGCGTCACCGGCCGATCGGCCGCACGGACCACGGTGGGAGCCGGCACCTCGTCCATGAGGAACCACGCCGGCGGCACATCCAATGCCGCCCCGAGGCTGCCGAGGCAGGCGAGTGACGGTGAGGCCTTGTCGTTCTCGATCTGTGACAGGTAACCGACATTGAGCCCGCTCCGTTCGGCGACGGCCGCAAGTGTGAGTCCCCGCTCTGTTCGCCACCGCCGCACCTGTCGTCCGACTGGCAGTCGACGGCGCTCCGGTTCATTCGCGGTGTAGATGTCCGCAGTCTCGGGTGCCATGTTTGTCCTCCGTAAAACGATGTTGACAACAGCATAGCAGGGGCCCTATGGTTGTGCCATCAACAAAACATCTTGGCCGTGGTCAACATCACCGACGCCACGACCGCACGGAGGACCCAGCCATGAATATCGCCATCATCGGAGCCGGCAACGTCGGCACCGCCCTTGCCACCTCGTTCACGCGTGCCGGCCATCAGGTCATCATCGCCTCGCGCGATCCCGAGGACGCCGCCCGAGCCGCCGCGGCCAGCGGCGCCAGCATCGCCCCGGACAACATCGCGGCCGCCGCTGAGGCGGACGTCATCGTCCCAGCCGTCTACTTCCCGAGCCTGCCGGAGATCGCCGCGGAGATCGCCACGGCCGCCGCTGGCAAGCCCATCATCGACGTTTCCAATCGGATCTCCTTCGGCGCGACCGGCCCGGAGATCGACACCACCTCGTCCAACGCCGAGGCTCTCGCCGAGCTACTGCCGCAGTCGTCCATCGTGAAGGCGTTCAACACGCTCTTCGCTTCGAACCAGGTCGACCCGATCGCCGACGGCGTCCAGCTCGATGGCTTCGTGGCCGGTGACGACGCAGAGGCCAAGGCGGTCGTCCTTGAGCTCGTGCGCTCGATCGGTCTCCGTCCGGTCGACGTCGGCCCGCTCGTCCGCGCCCGGCAGCTGGAAGGCCTCGCCTTCCTGAACATGGCCCTCAATATCGACAACCAGGGCTCGTGGCAGTCGGGCTGGAAGCTCGTCGGCGCCCCGGTGGCCGCGCCGGTGGCCGCGCCGGTGGCCGCGTGACCGCGATCGACACCCTCGACACGACCGCCGCTCCGTTGCAGACTCCCGCCATGAGCATCCCCGTCGCCCGCCTCAACCACGCCGTCCTGTACGTCCGCGACGCCACCCGCGCGGCCGACTTCTACGCCCGGGTCCTCGGGTTCGAGGTCGTCGAGAGCGCGTTCGGCGGCCGAGCGGTGTTCATGCGCACCGGAGGCGGTGACAACCATCACGACCTGGGCCTCTTCTCGGTCGGCGAGGATGCGCCGCGACCAGCCAGTGGGTCGGTAGGCCTGTACCACCTGGCATGGGAGGTCCCGACCATCGAGGACCTGGCGAACGCGGCGCAGGTCCTGTCGGCTGCGGGCGCCCTGGGTGGCGCTTCGGACCACGGTGTCAGTAAGTCCCTCTACGCGGCTGATCCCGACGGCAACGAATTCGAGATCATGTGGAGCGTCCCGCGCGAAGCCTGGGGCGAGCATGCCGAGAAGGGGGTCGTGATGCCCCTGGACATTGACGCCGAGGTCCGCCGTTGGGGCTCAGCCGGGGCCGCCCAGGCCTGATCTTCGCTCCGCCCATCCGGTACTGACCTGAAAGCCGCTCGGCACGCCAGCCCGGGCGGCTTTCGACATGGGTCGCCCGGCACGT
>JANOTJ010000115.1:0-4545 GCA_031416295.1 Chloroflexota bacterium | reverse complement strand
GCTGGAGCGCGGCCCCGGCGGGCGACAGGGGAGCACTCGGGGCATGCGCCCGATCGGGCCCTGCCGCCTCCACGGGGAGTGGCGTCGTCGGCCGGTCGCCGGCGGGGTCCGCAGCGATGACCAGCGGTGGCGCCCACGGCCCGTCGGCCGGCGGCGGACCCAGGGCAGCCAGGCGGGCGCGCAGCGAGGCGAGTGCCGAGGCCGACGCCTCGATCGAGCGGTCCGAGTAGTCGAGCTTGCGAGCGTAGCGCGAGGTCAGGGTCAGATACCGGAACGCGAGCGGATCGATGCCGCGGTCGACGAGCTCCGTGACCCGCTGGAAATTGCCCGCGGACTTGGCCATCTTGCGGCCGGCCATCAGCAGGTGCTCGCCGTGGACCCAGATGCGAGCCGGGGGCCCGCCGACCAGGGGCGCGGACTGGGCGATCTCGTCCTCGTGGTGGGGGAAGACGTTGTCGATGCCGCCGGTATGCACGTCGAATCGGTCGCCGAGGTAGCGCCGGGCCATCGCCGAGCATTCGAGGTGCCAGCCTGGGTAGCCGTCGCCCCAGCGGCTTGATGGCCACTTGAGCTGGCGACCTTCACCGGCCCGCTTCCAGAGCGCGAAGTCCGCCGGATCGCGCTTGTCCGGTTCCACGTCCCCCCGGTGTCCGGCGCGCAGGTCATCGAGGGTGTTGCCGGAGAGCCGGCCATAGCCCTCGAACGACGCGACCGAGTAGTACACGTTGCCCTGGTCGCTGGCGTACGCATGCCCGGCGTCCTCGAGGGCTTCGGCCAGTGCCAGCATCTCCGGGATGTGCTCGGTCGCGCGCGGGAAGACGTGCGCCGGGAGGATCCCGACCGCGGCCTCGTCGAGGTGGAAGGCCGCCTCGTAGGCGTCCGCTATCTCGGCCGTGGAACGATGCTCGAGTCCAGCCTGGACGAGCATCCGGTCCTCGCCACGATCGAAACGCTCATCGCGCAGGTGGCCCACGTCGGTGATGTTCTTGACCTGGAAGACGGCCAGGCCGTGGTACTGGAGGGTCCGTCGGATGAGATCCGCCAGGAGATACGAGCGCAGGTTCCCGACGTGCGCGTAGCGATAGACCGTGGGTCCGCAGGTGTACATCCGGACGATGCCGCCAGCCATCGGCAGGACGGCTTCCACGGAGCGGCTGAGCGTGTTGCGCAGGCGGAGGGTCACGTCGTCGGCATCCTACCTGTGCCTTCGGCCCGGGTCGCTCCACGGATCTCACCACGATCTTGTGACGCGGCCCTAACGTTCAAGGGTCCGGCTCGTTCTCCCAGCAGAGGCCTCACGGTGCAAGCATCGTTCCCCCGGCGGTGTGGTCCGTGAGGCCTCGTTTTCATGCCCGCCCGTATACTCCGCCCGATGCATCGCCGGCTGGCCACGATCCTGCTCGCCCTGCTCGGCGCAGGCTGTGCGCAGGCCCCCGCGGCCGGTCAGACGAGTGCCCGGATCCTGCTCGGTCAACCGACCACGCTGGACCCGGCCGCGGCCGGTGACGCGGGCAGCGCGGCGTTGATCGCCCAGCTCTTCGAGACGCTGACCACCTTCGACTCCGAACGGGTGCTCCGGCCTGCGCTCGCCGAGTCGTGGCGGGTCGAGGATGGCGGCCGACGCATCGTCTTCGCGATCCGCGACGGCCTGCGCTTCTCCGACGGCACGCCCCTGGTCGCCGCCGACGTCGTCCGCTCATGGCTGCGGCTCGTCGATCCGGCAGCGCCGTCGCCGCTGGTCTCGCTGCTGACCGACGTGACCGGGGCCATGGAATATGCGAGCGGGCAGGGCCGCCCGGAGGACGTCGGCCTGCGTGCCGACGAGGGCGCCAACGAGGTCATCGTGGACCTCGATCGACCGGGCGCCGACTTCATCAACATCGTGGCCAGTTCGACGTTCGCCGTGGTCCCGACCGGGATCGACGAGGCGAGCGCGCTCATTGCCGGCGCCGCCTTCGTGGCCAGCGGCGGGTATCGGCTGACCGGGGGCACGCCGGCGACCCTCGAGCTCGAGGCAAATCCGGAGTACTGGGCCGGGCCGCCGGCGCTGGCGACCATCACCATCGTCACCGATCTTGGTGGGGCGAGCGCCGTCGAAGCGTTCGAGGACGGCGACATCGACTACGCCCCGATCGGCGCGTCCGATGCATCGTGGATCGGCTATGACGCGGCGCTCGGAGCGCAGCTCCGGCAGGTGCCCTCGCTGTCCACGAACTACTACGGCTTCGACGTCCGGGACGAACCCTTCGACGATGTCCGCGTGCGCCAGGCGTTCGGGGCGGCCGTGGATTGGCGTCGCATCGCCCGCCTGTCCGAGCCCGATCCCGAGGCGGTGGCGACCTCCATGGTCCCGCCCGGCATCCCCGGCCGGTCGGACACGGACGTCGTGCCCGGGTACGACCCGGAGCGGGCTCGCGCCTTGCTGGCGGAGGCCGGGTTCCGCGATGGCGCGGGCTTCCCGGAGGTCACCCTGCTCACTGGCGGTACGCCCTGGGACGAGGCCGTGATCGGGGAACTGCAACGCGAGCTCGACATCACCCTGCGCTCCGAGATCATGGATTTCGGGACGTACTTCGGGCGGCTCGATCGCGACGCCCCCGCGATGTGGTCGCTGTCATGGGTCGCGGACTACCCGGGGCGCAACGACTTCCTGGGTGTGTTGCTCGCTACCGGGTCGTCCAACAACTACGGACGATGGAGCTCCGAAGCCTTCGATGCCGCGATCAACAAGGCCGGGGCCGCCGGCGACGCGACGGCCGCCGGCGCCGCCTACGACGAGGCCGAGGCGATCGTCCGTGACGAGGTCCCGGTCATCCCGATCTCGTACGGGACGGGCTGGGCGCTGTCGCGCGACGGGCTGCTGGGAGCCGGACAGAACGGGATGGGCGCGCTGCGCATGGCGGGGCTGGCATGGGCCGAATGAGGCTACTGGCGGTCGACGCGATGCTCGTCCTCGGCCTGGCGCTGCCCGGTGCCGTGGCCGCCGCCGACGTCGACTTCGGGACGCCCAGCGCGACCAGCACCTTCGGCACCGGGGTCGAGTTCGTCCAGCCGGTCACCCTTGCCCAGGCCGCGGCTCGTGTCGAGGTCCTGATCACCACGGCCGATTCCCTGTCGTCGCTGGTCATCGAGCTGCCGCCACCGGTCGGTGGCGGAGCCCAGACGCTGCGGGCGACCCTGGATCCAGTGGCCGACGGACACATCCTGCCCAATACGCCGATGACCGCGCGCTGGCGCGTGTTCAGCGCCGAGGACGGGCCGGGCATCGTCGGGCCCGAGGTGGACATCGTCTACGACGACGATCGATTCGAGTGGCAGACCGTGTCCGGCGACATCGTGCGTGTCCACTGGTATGAAGGCGGCGCGGCGTTTGGTGAGCGCGCGCTGGGCATCGGCGAGAAGGCGGTGGCGGAGACGGCCGCGCTGCTTGGCGTGCGCGAGGACGAGCCGGTCGACTTCTTCATCTACGCCGATCAGGACACGTTCTACGATGCGCTCGGCCCGGGCACCCGGGAGAACGTCGGAGGCCAGGCCAACGCCGGCATCCGGACCCTGTTCGCGCTCATCTCGCCCGGCCAGATCGACGATCCGTGGGTCAGTGTCGTCGTGCCCCACGAGTTGGTGCACCTCGTTTTCGATACCGCCGTCGGCAACCCGTACCACTTCCCGCCGCGCTGGCTTAACGAGGGACTCGCGACCTACCGGTCGGACAGCTACGGCGCCGGCTCTCGATCGGACGTGGAGAGCGCGGCACGGGCTGGCGGACTGATCCCGCTCGACGGGCTGACCGGGCAGTTCCCGACGACGGCGGAGCGCTTCGTCCTCGCCTACGCACAGAGCGTGTCCGCGGTGGACTTCCTGATCCGCACCCACGGCGAGGATGCCCTGGTCGCATTGATCCGGTCGTACGCCGAGGGGCGGACCGACGACGAGGCGTTCACGGCGGCGATCGGGATGGACGTGGACGCATTCAGCGCAGCCTGGCTGGACGACCTCGAGGCCGATGCGCCCACGCGCCACGGGCCGCAGCCGGCGCCTGCCGGTCCCGTGCCCGCGGCCTGGGCCGACGGCGGCACGCCCGGTGCGACCAGCCAACCCGGAGCCCCGACGTCGTCCGCATCGGCCACGCCGGGGAGTGGCACCCCGGGGGCGTCCGTTGACCCGGCCGGGGAGAGCAGCTCGGTCGCCATCCTGATCGTGATCCTCGGCGTGCTGATCGCCCTGGGCGCGGTCGTCCTGTGGCGTCGCCGGCGGCCGCCGCCCGACACGCCCCAGTCCGCAGCGCCGTGACCACGACCCGCCCTACGGGCGGCCCGCGGCGATGACAAGCCTGCCCGATCGGGTGCGTGCGATCCCGTCGTGGCAGATCACGCTTTTCGTGGCGCTGCTGGCGTTGGGCTTCCTGGTCGCGGCCCAACTCGCGACCGAGGCGCCCCGGGTGCGCTACACGACCCAGGAGCGTTCCCCGCTCGTCGAGACCGCCACCGAGCTCCGGGGCCAGCAGGACGCCCTCAAGGCGGCCATCCTCGACCTGCGCTCAAGGAT
>JANOTJ010000114.1:0-2849 GCA_031416295.1 Chloroflexota bacterium | reverse complement strand
GGCCGGCCTCCTCTTCCTGTCCCTGGGCGTTGCAGCAGTAGGTCGAAGCGAGGTACTGTTGGAGCGTGAGTACTGAACTACGGCTTGCTAAGCGGCCGCGGGCGCGGCTCACGCGGCAGGGCCAGATCACGGTCCCCAAAGTGGTACGCGATGCGCTCGGTATGCGGCCAGGCGACGACATCGAGTTCGTGCCCCGAGGCACCGAACTGCTGATTGAGCTCCGGCCGCGGCGGAGCCTGCTCGAATTCGCCGGGATCGCGGCCGACGCGACCGCGCGGGTCCCGGACAGCGCCAAGGACCTGGATGCGTTGATCGAGGCCGGCATGGCGGATGCGGCGCTCCGGCGTTCGGGTTCGGTTGAACGAGGATCCCGACGGTCCGGGTGAGGAGCCCCGTGGTCAGGGGGCCGCGACGCCGGCCTGAGATGGCCTACGCAGATACGAATGTGTTCATCGCCCTGCTCGTCGGGACGAGCCATCCGCTGCATGAGCCGGCTCTTTCGATCTTCAGGCGGGTCGCGGGCGGTGAACTCGTTCTCCTCGTCACACCGGTCATCGTCGCCGAGCTCGTCTACGTTGGGCGGTCGTTGCTTCGGTGGACGCGCGGAGTCACGGCCGCTCGACTCGGAGAGCTGCTCTCTGCAGACGGGCTCGTCGTGGCGGAGGCCGAGACGGTCCAGCGTGCGCTTCTGTTGTATCGGAAGTGGTCCAAGCTGGATTTCGCGGACGCCTACCTTGCTGCGGCGGCGCTGGAGGTGGGGCCGGCCGTCGTGGCCTCATTGGATGCGGGGCTCGACACGGTGGAAGGGGTTCGGCGGATCTCGGCCTGATACCCGTTGTACACGCCATGGTTGGTGCCACGTCCGTACTCGCCGGGTCACGGCGCCTTCGGGTCGACGAAGCGGCAGCGCGGGCGGAGCGGGCACGCGTCGTGGTCCGGCCGCTGGGCGTGGCAGACCTTGCGGCCGTGCTGGATGAGGTTGACGTGCGCTTCGTACATCTGGTCCGGTTCCAGGATGCCCAGGACCAGGTCGTGGCCCTCGTCGAGCGAGGCCTTCGGCGGCAGGATCCCGACTCGTCGGAGCACGCGCTCGACGTGCCGGTCGATGGGCATCAGCGGCAGGCCGAAGCAGAACAGCAGCAGCACCGAGGCCGTCTTCTTGCCGATGCCATCGATCCGGGTGAGCCAGTCGCGCGCCTCGATGGCGGCCATATCGCCGAGGAACTCGAGCGAGTAGTCGCCGCGCTCTTCGCGGATGTGGCGCAGGGTCGCCTGGAGCCGCGGCGCCTTGGTCGGGGCGAGGCCGCCCGGCCGGATGACGTCGATCAGTTCGGGGAGTGACGCGAACTCCACGGCCGCCCAGTCGGGCGCAGCGCCGTCCGCCAGGCCGAACCCGCCCCAGCCGGCGCCCGGGGCGTGGGCCGCCGCTGGCCCACCGCCGGGATACGCCTGGCGCAGCGCCTCGAAGGCGAGCTCGGCGTTGGTATCGGCGCTGTTCTGGGTGAGGATGGTCAGGATCAGCTCACTGGTCGGGTCCAGGCGGCGCCCCCAGACCGGCCGCCCATAGCGATCAGCCAGGCCGTCCAGGGTGAACCGCACAAGGCCTGGTCGATAGCGCTCGAGGCGCCTGGCGAAGCTCGCCCCCGGGTCCGTGAACTTGCGCTTCTTCGGCCGCGGGCGCGGGCGCGGCTTGGCCGTGGCCGTGGATCGGGTGCTCACCAGATCGTCTCGACGTCGTATCGGGTGAGCGCCGCGTTGGTCGTCAGGATGGGCATCGCCTCGAGCTGGGCCTGCGCGACGAGCATCCGGTCGAACGGATCCGCGTGGATCATGGGCAGGCGCGCGGCTCGGACCGCGTGGCGTTCATCGATCGGCAGTGCCGCCCACCGATATCGACGCAGACGATCCTCCACATACGCGTCAAGGTCGGATGGCAGGTCGATGCGGCCCTTGCCGGCCTTGACCGCGACCTCCCAGACGGAGGCAGCGCTGACGACGATCTGGTTGTCGCCGTCGGCGATGATGGCTCGCGCAGTGTCCGACAGGCGGACATCGTCGAGGTCCCACCACAGGAAGGCGTGCGTATCGAGGAGCACTTTCACTTGAAGAACGCCTCGAGCTCCGGGATCGGGTCGTCGAAGTCGTCGTGGATGACGACCTGTCCCTTGCCAAGGCCGGGGACGCGGTCTGCGGGGCGGGTACCGGCCCGCGACAGGACAGCGATCGGTCTGCCGGCCCGGGCGATGGTGATCTCCTCGCCGGCCTCGACCAGGGCGAGCAGCCGCGAGAGATGGGTCTTGGCCTCGTGGATGTTGACGACGCGGTCCATGGTTCGACGATAGACTAAGTCGAGGGACTAAGTCAATCTGGCAGCGGCGCGGAGGTGGACACGATGGATGATCGATGGGCGGAAGTGGACGACTACCTGGATGCGGCCGTCGTGCAGCCGGAGACTGCTTTCGGGGCCGCGCTCGAGGCCACCCGCGACGCCGGGATGCCGATGATCGCCGTGAGCGCGGCGCAGGGCAAGTGGCTGCACCTGCTCGCCCGGGCAACGGGCGCGCGACGCATCCTCGAGGTGGGCACGCTCGGTGGCTACAGCGCGATCTGGCTCGCAACCGCGCTTCCGGCGGACGGGCATCTCGTGACCCTGGAGCTGTCGGAGCTCCACGCGACGGTCGCCCGCGCCAACCTCGCCCGGGCGGGCGTCGGCGATCTCGTGGAGGTGCGGGTCGGACCAGCGGCGGAGTCGATGGCGGCGATGGTCGCCGCTGGTGAAGGCGGATTCGACCTGTGCTTCATCGACGCCGACAAGCCCGGCTATCCGACATACCTCCGCCATGCGCTCG
>JANOTJ010000113.1:0-2299 GCA_031416295.1 Chloroflexota bacterium | reverse complement strand
TCGGTCTTCGCCGGGGTGCGCCTCCGGACCAACGTCGCCAAGCGGGCCAGGGTCCGCGAGAACGCGCTCTACCTCGTGTTCAAGATCGTCGAGCGCCTGGCCACCAACTGGCGGACCTTGAACGGCGGGGCGACGGTCATGAGCCTCGTCCTCGCCGGCGAACGGTTCGTCGACGGCGTCCTCGTCAGACAGCCACCACGAGAGGAGGAGCGAGCGGCCTGATCGTCAACAGGTGGAAGGGAGTTTCCATGCAACTTGACGAGGGCTCTGGTCGGGAATTCGGAACCGCTTCGCCTTGACTGATTGGGAGAAACTCGATACTATTTCCTCCCATGACAACCTCGATTGCCGCTGCCATCAAGCGACGAGTCACCCGCGCAAAGCCAGGAACATTCCTGCGTGTGTCGGATCTCTCGGTGAACGCCACGTCCCGCCATGCGGTTGAGCACGCGCTCTCCCGCCTGGCCGCGACGGATGCCCCGATCGTCCGCGCCCACAAGGGCCTGTACTTCCGCGGCAATGAGAGTCGGTTTGGGAAGACCCGTCCTCGCCCCGTGGATGTGGCGCTCGAGGTCAGTCGGGATCGTGGAGCCGGTCCAGCGGGCTGGACCGCCCTCCGCACCCTAGGAGTGACGACACAAGTCCCATCTATCGATGAGATCGCCCTTCTCGGCGCCCCGCCGACCGGGATCGATGGGGTGCGGTTCCACGTCCGGCGAAATCCTGCCCGATTGGATCTGACGCTGCACGAGATCGCGACTCTCGAAGCTGTCCGGGCCTGGCCGACCCATGTCGGAAGTGATTGGGGCGAGCTGCGAACCGCAATCGGTGGGCTCATCGCAGACGGCAGGATTCGACCGAAGCGATTGAGGAAGGCGGCCAGCGCCGAGCCGAGCCGTGTCCGCGACAAGCTCGACACGCTGCTCGCACCAACGGCGGCGTGACACGACTCCGGGACCACCCGGCCGATCTGGCCGCGTTAGTCTCTCGCGCGGCGGACCAACTGGGGCTCCCGTTGACCGACGTGGAGAAAGACTTCTGGGTCACGGAGTTGCTCAGAAGCGTCGCCCGTCCCATCGACGGCGGCGTGTGCATCTTCAAGGGCGGCACGAGCCTATCAAAGGCATACGCGATCATCGAACGTTTCTCAGAGGACGTCGACATCCTCGTCGCGCCGGCCGAGAACGCCAGCACGGGTGCACGTGACCGGCTCCTGAAGGCGGTCGCGGAACGGGCGGTCGTCGACCTCGGACTCAGCGGACGGTTGGCGACATCAACCAAGGGCGTCAAACGGAATATCACCTATGAGTATCCGGCGAGCTATCCGGATCCAGGACGACTGTCAGCCGGGGTGCTCTTGGAGATGGGTATCCGCGGAGGGCCCGAGCCCCACGAAGCTCGCGAGATCGCATCGTACGTGGCGCTCGCAGCCGAGGCCGACGGCATCTCCGCCACCGAATTCGACGAGTTCGCTCCCGCTTCGGTGCTGACCCTCCGCCCTGAGCGAACTCTCGTCGAGAAGCTGGGACTGCTGCATGACCGCGCTTCACGCATCGCCGACGACCCTGATGGACTAGCCGGCCAGGGCCGCCACGTCTACGACGTCTATCGACTGCTGCAGGCCGACACAGTCCGCGAAGCGATCGTCGAGCCGGGCTTGGTCGCGGCCCTCGCAGCGGACGCTGAGGTGCACAGTAGGCGCCACGGGTTCAATTCGACCCCGCGGCCGGGCGGCGGGTTCGCCGATAGTCCGGTGTGGGCGGACAACCAGGTGCGAGGCAAGCTCGACGCAGCCTATGCGGCCGCCAGCGGCCTGATCTGGGGGATTGTGCCGAGCCTGGACGATTGCGTGGCGACGATCCTGGGTTCGCGTGACCGCCTCTAGCGCGCTCTGGTACCGCTAACCTCGGCGGCACGCCACCCACTGATCGTCGGTCGCGCCGCCCGCCGGTTCGGCGAGTCGCGACCGGTCGACGCCATCCCGGCGGCCGAGCTGCGCTCCTGGCTGCTCGAGCTCCGGGCTTCACTCGCGCTCGAGTCAGTCGCCGGCTACGTCCGCGGCCTCAAGGCCTTCGGCAACTGGTGCGCCGCCGAGGAAGTCGCCACGGCAGGTGGCTTCCGAGCGCTTCGCCGACCGAAGGTGCCGCGCCGGCTGATTGCGACCGGCGGCTTCGGAAGTTCGAATCCCATCAACCTGGCGCTGACGCCGGGGATCGGCGCCCTGTCTGGGTACGTCGCGGGCAACAGCATCGAACGTGCCGAGAAGTCCAGGCTCGCCGGTAGCGAGCGTCCGTGCTCG
>JANOTJ010000112.1:0-3104 GCA_031416295.1 Chloroflexota bacterium | reverse complement strand
GCGCGACACGGCCAGCGCCCAGGCCGCCGAGGTCTCGTTGGCGTCGCCCGGCCGCACGAACCACAGGTTCGGGATCGCCCGCAGCGCCGCGTAGTGCTCGACCGGCTGGTGGGTCGGGCCGTCCTCACCGAGGCCCACGGAGTCATGCGTCCAGACATGGATGACGTGCAGGCCGGACAGCGCCGACAGCCGCACGGACCCGCGCATGTAGTCGCTGAAGGTCAGGAACGTGGCGTCGTACGGGATGAATCCGCCGTGGTATGCGATGCCGTTCGCGATACCGCCCATGGCGTGTTCACGGACACCGAACCGGATGTTGCGACCGGCGTCGGTCGCGGAGAAGTTCGAGGCGCCCTTGACGTCGGTCAGGTTCGATTCCGAGAGGTCGGCGGCCCCACCGAACAGCTCCGGCACCGGGCCGGCCAGCGCCTGGATCGCGTCCTGTGAGGCGTTCCGCGTCGCGACCTCGGTGCCGGTCTCGTAGACCGTGAGCCCGGCGTCCCAGCCATCGGCCAGCTTGCCGGAGAGGCGACGTCGCAGCTCGGCTGCCAGCTCCGGATGCGCCCCGGCATAGGCGTGGACACGCTCCCGCCACTCGGCGACCAGCTGCTCGCCCGCCGGCACGGCCGCCCGGAACACGGCCGCAGCGTCATCCGGCACGTAGAAGGTCTTGTCCGGGTCCCACCCGTAGGCCTCCTTGGCCAGCCGGACCTCGTCCGGACCGAGCGGCGCGCCGTGCGCCTTCTGCGAATCCTGCTTGTTCGGGCTGCCGAACCCGATGTGCGTCCGGACCGCGATGAGCGAGGGCCGGGCCGCATCGTCGCGCGCGCCGGTGATCGCCGCCTCGATGGCGGCGACGTCGTTGCCGTCCTCGACCAGCTGGGTGTGCCAGCCGTACGCATCGAAGCGCGCGAGGACGTCCTCCGACCAGGCCATCTTCGTCGGGCCATCGAGCTGGATCCCGTTGTCGTCGTACAGGACGACGAGCTTGGAGAGGCCGACGTGGGCGGCGAGCGACGCCGCTTCCGACGCGATGCCCTCCTGGAAATCGCCGTCCGACGCGATGACGTAGGTGTGGTGATCGATGACGGTGTGCTCGTCACGGTTGAACTCGGCCGCGAGTCGACGCTCCGCGATGGCCATCCCGACCGCGTTCGTGAGGCCCTGCCCGAGCGGTCCCGTCGTCGCCTCCACGCCTGGCGTCAGGCCGTATTCCGGGTGGCCCGGCGTCCGCGACCCCCACTGCCGGAAGGACTTCAGGTCATCGAGTGACAGGTCGTACCCGGTCAGGTGCAGCAGCGAGTACAGGAGCATCGAGGCGTGCCCGGCCGAGAGTACGAAGCGGTCCCGATCCGGCCACGAGGGGTCTGTCGGCGCGTGGCGCAGGAAGCGCGTCCAGAGCGTGTAGGCCATCGGGGCGGCGCCCATCGGAGCGCCCGGATGCCCGGAGTTCGCCAGCTGCACGCCATCGATGGAGAGCGTGCGGATGGTGTCGATGGCCAGGCGATCGAGGTCGGGCTTCACGGCGGTCATGGGCTGGACTCCGGGGCGGCGACGGTCGGTGGACCGCCATTGTAGGAGGGTCGCCGCGCTATCCTCGAAGGCGATGCCCAGCCTTCGACCCCGTCGTCCCGCGCCTCCCGGTCGGCGCCGAGCGCCAAGCGCCGCCCGGGTCATCGTCCTCGGCGACCTGATGCTCGATGTCGTGCTGGCGCCCGCGCGTCCCCTGGAGACCGCGACCGACGTGCCGGGCGTCGTCTCGCTGGTCCAGGGCGGCTCGGCTGCGACGACCGCCCGCTGGCTGGCCCGGCTCGGGGCGAGGACGACGTTCATCGCCGCGGTCGGTCGCGACGCCGCGGGTCGCGCGCTCGTGGATGCGGTCCGCTCGGACGGCGTCACGCCGCGCGTCATGCGCGTGGCCGGGGTGCGTACCGGACGGATCGGCGTCCTGGTCACGCCCGACGCGGAGCGCTCATTCGTGGCCGATCGGGGCGCGGCGGACCGACTGGCCCCGGCGGACCTCCAGGCTGCCTGGTTCCGGGGCGCGGATGCGCTGCACCTGCCGGTCTACTCGCTGCTGGGTGAGCCGCTCGGGCAGGCCGGGTTGCGGGCCGTGGAGCTGGCACGGGCCGCGGGGGCGTTGGTCAGCGTGGATCTTGCCTCGATCGGGCCGTTGCTGGCCGGCGGGCGGCGGGCGGCGCATGCGTTGCTGGCCCGCGTGGCGCCCGATCTCGTGCTGGCGACCGCGTCCGAGGCAGAGGCGCTCGTCGGCCGGCGGTCTGCCGATGCCCTGCTGGACCTTGCTCCGATGGCCGTCATCAAGCGCGGCGCCAGGGGCGCGACGGTGCTGGCGAGGGAAGGCGACAAGCGGCTGCGCCTCGAGGTCGCCACAGAGCATCTGAGTGCGCGGGACACGACGGGCGCAGGCGACGCCTTCGACGCCGGGTTCCTGGTCGGCTGGTTTGCGGCCAGAGCCGCGGGGCGCGGCGTGGGCGCGTCGCTCCAGCGGGCCGCCCTCGCCGGCCATCGCGCCGCCGCGCGGCAGCTCACCGTTCCGCGCCCAGAGCTCCCGCTGGCCTGACGCCGCGCTGGCCGCGCAAGCCCTGTCCCGGCGCCGGCCGCGCAAGCCCTGCCCCGGCGCCGGCCGAACAGCCCGCCCGAGCAGTCCGCGCAGACCGCCCAAGCAGGCCGACGCAAGCCCTGGATGCACATTCCGCACAGCCGGGCACGATCCGATGCCCACACTGACAGCGATGTCGATCTGGGCGATCGATCACGAGGAACCTGTGCCGGATTCGCATCTGAGGCTTGCATCGGCCACCATCAGCTCGCCGTCCGCGACCGTCTCAGAGGCTGAGGTGGATCCTGATCGCCTCGTCGAGTTCCAGCATGGAGACACCAATGAGCATGGCCACGAGGACGGACACGCTGTCGCCTGCGCTGCACGTTGCCGACCGCCACGTTCTGATCCGTGTGCAGGGCGCGCGCGTGAACAACCTCAAAGACGTCAGCATCGAGATCCCGAAGCGCCGGCTGACGGTGTTCACCGGCGTTTCCGGCTCGGGCAAGAGCTCGCTGGTGTTCAGCACGATCGCCGCGGAGTC
>JANOTJ010000111.1:0-15823 GCA_031416295.1 Chloroflexota bacterium | reverse complement strand
CGTGGACGGCCTGTCCGTCGGCGACGTCGGGGACATCGTCCTGCGCGATCGCCGCTCCCTGGCCAACGACGGCATGTTCATGATCGTCGTGACCGTGGACAAGCAGACGGGCTCGGTCGTCGGCCGCCCGGAGATCGTGACGCGCGGATTCGTGCACCTCAACGAGCGCGATCCGCTCATGGAGGAGGCCGTGGAGCGCGTGCTCAAGTCGATCGCCACGCCCGGCGACCACATCTCCGAGATCGCCCTGCTCAAGGTCCAGATCAAGGACGGCGTGTCCCGCTACCTGTACGAGCAGACCAAGCGCCGTCCGATGGTCTTCCCGGTCGTGGTCGAGGTCTGACCCGATGGCGACCCGCAAGCGGGCCACGAGCCGAGCGTCCACCACGCGCACGAGCCGCACGCCCCGGCGCCGGACCATCGGCCGGAGCTTGGCCATGCGCATCTCGCCCGACGTCGTCCGGTCGATCGCCGGGCTGATCCTGCTGGTCATCGGCGCGATGACCCTGATCGCACTCATCCTGCCCGGGCAAGGCAGTCTCACGTCGTGGTGGACCGACGTCTTCGCGCCGTGGTTCGGAACGATGCGCTGGCTGCTGCCCTTTTTCCTTCTCGCGGGCGGCTGGTGGCTCGAGTGGGGACCTGGCCGAAGGGCCGGATCCGGCTGGGGTCTCACGCTGCTTGGTCTGACCATCGCCTACGTCGGGTTCGTCGGTGCGGCGCAGGTCCTGGGTGTGTCCGGTGGTCGTGTCGGTCGAGCGCTGTCCGGGCTACTTGGCGATCTCGTGACGAATCCCGGAGCCTTCGTGGTCCTGCTCGCTCTCGGCATCGGCGGGCTGCTGGTCGGCTTCGGCCTGCAGCTCCGCCAGCTCGTCCGGCCCATGACCGCGACCGCGACCTGGGTCGGCGGCACGGCCGCCGAGGCGCTCCGGCGGGATCCCGCCTCAGTCGGGCTCGCGGGGTCGCCGAACGCGACCGCAGCCGGCCGGGCGTCCTCGACCGGCGCCCCCGGCTCGAATGGCCACGGCGACGGCGACGGTGCGGGCGGTGGCAAACTCGGTCGTGGCGGGAAGCCCGCCATCGGGATCCCCGTCGGTCCGTCCGCCGGCCAGACCGGCATCTGGAACAGCGGCGACGCGTCGACCGGCATCCCTGTCGCGACGCCCAGTCAGGCCCTGACCTCGGCGACGTTCGCGCCCGCCCGGAGTGGCACCCTGGCCACGCTCGGTGCGGATCCCGCGGCGACCGCCGCCGCGGCTGCGCGCGCCGCCGCCCTGCGCGACCCCGACGACATCACCGACGTCGGCGACTCGCCCCCGACCATCGATCGCGTGGAGTACGTGCTGCCCCCGATCGCCTTGCTCGACGACACCGTGGTCCGCCTCAAGACCGGCCTCGATGAGGCGCTCCACGCGCGCAACGAGGAGATCATCGTCAAGAAGCTGGCGGGCTTCAACATCCCGGCCCAGATCGTCGGACGGAATGCCGGGCCGGTCGTCACCCAGTACGAGGTCCAGCCCGCCCCAGACGTCAAGGTCAGCCGCATCGAGGCGCTGTCCGATGACCTGGCGATGGCCCTCGCTGCCCGATCCCTGCGCATCGAAGCGCCGATCCCCGGCAAGTCCGCGGTCGGCATCGAGATCCCGAACTCCGAGTACGACATGGTCGCCCTGCGGCGGATCCTCGAGGACGTCGATTTCAAGGCATCAGGGTCGCGTCTGACCTTCGCCCTCGGGCGGGACGTGGCTGGCAAGGCCCAGGCCGTGGACCTCGCCAAGATGCCCCACCTGCTCATCGCCGGGGCCACGGGCTCGGGCAAGAGCGTGATGGTCAACGCGCTCATCACCAGCCTCCTGTGCGAGGCGACCCCGGACGACGTGCGGATGATCCTGATGGACCTCAAGCGTGTCGAGCTCGCGGCCTACAACGGCCTGCCCCATCTGCTCGTGCCGGTCATCACGGAGCCCGATCGAGCCAAGGCCGCGCTCAAGTGGGCGGTCAACGAGATGGAGGCCCGCTACCGACGGCTGGCCGGGGCGACGGCCCGCAACATCCGCGCCTTCAACGAGACCCGCGTCGACGAGGCCGATCGGATGCCCTACATCGTCATCGTCATCGACGAGCTCGCCGACCTGATGATGCGCGAGGGCAAGAACGTCGAGGAGCCCATCGTCCGGCTGGCCCAGAAGGCGCGGGCGACGGGCATCCACATGGTTCTGGCCACCCAGCGGCCGAGCGTCAACGTCGTCACCGGGCTCATCAAGGCCAACTTCCCGAGCCGGATCGCCTTCGCGATGGCGTCCCAGATCGACTCGCGGACGATCCTGGACCAGCCCGGTGCCGAGGACCTCATCGGTCGCGGCGACATGCTGTATCAGCCCTCGGACCTGCCCCGTCCCATGCGCCTCCAGGGCGTATTCGTGTCGGACCCCGAGATCGGCCGGGTGGTGGCCCATTGGAAGGACCAGGTCGGCGACCCGCGCTACGACCTGTCCATCATCGAATCCGACGAGGACAGCAAGGGCTCCGTGGACGATCTCGCCGACGAGGAGGCCGATCGCCTGCTGCACGATGCCGTCGATGTCATCCGGGAGTACGATCGTGCATCCGCATCGCTCCTCCAGCGGCGCTTGAAGGTCGGCTATGCGCGAGCCGCCCGGATGATCGATCAACTGGAGGCGCGAGGGTACATCGGGGCGTTCGATGGCTCGAACGCGCGGGTGGTCCTGCGGCGGGAGACGGCGCCGGCTCCGGACCTCGGGGCCGCTGAGCCGGACGACGTGGTGGACGACGACGGGGACGCGCGATGACGACCAGAGACCAGGTCCGACGGGCGGTCGGGGCAGCCACGGACCGCCTCGATGGCAACGCGCGGGCCGTGTCCGGTGAGCCCACGCCGGGTCTGCCTGAGCGACTGCTCGCGGCCCGCGAGCGCAAGGGCGTGGACCTGTATCGCGCCGAGCGGGACACCAAGATCCGGGCCCGCTATCTCGCCGCGCTGGAGCGCGGCGACTACCGCGAGCTGCCCGGTGCCGTCTACACCAAGGGGTTCCTGCGCAACTACGCGCTGTACCTCGGCCTGGACCCCGACGACGTGCTCCTCCAGTGGCGGCGCGAACGCGGCGTGACCAAGGACACGCCCACGGTCATCACCGTCCCACGGCCGATCGCGGCACCACGCAAGGGCCTGACCTTCTCGCCGAGCCTGATCGTGTTCGCCCTGCTGACCCTGGCCGTGCTGGCCTTTTCCGTGTACCTCGGCGTGCAGCTCCTGCGCTTCGCCAAGCCGCCGGTGCTGGCCGTCACGGAACCCGCGACCGTGGTCCTGGATGTGGATGAGACGGCCACCGAATACGTGCTCCGGGGCACGACGGCGCCGGGCGCCACGGTGTCGATCGCCACGCCCGGCCGGGACCCCTACAACGTGACCGCCGACGCGGACGGGGCCTGGACGGCCAGCGTGGATCTGCATCGCGGGCGCAACCAGTTCGAGGTGTCAGCGGTCGACCCGGACACGGGTAAACGCTCCGAAGACACGGTCGCCCTGCTCATCACCGTGCCCTTCCTGGTCTTCGAGGCACCGACCCTGACGGTCGACCAGCCCGCCGAGGGAGCCACGTTCGAAAATGGTGCGATCCCTGTCCAGGGTCGGAGTGCCAACGCCGCCACGGTCGTGGTCAGTGCCGCCTGGATGGGCACGGCCGAGCCCGTTGCGGCCGAGGCGCCCTCGCCGCCGCCGCCGCCCGTCCCGGCCGCGGTGACCGTCACGGTCGCGGACGACGGCACGTTCACCACGCCGTTCGAGCTGACCACCGGTCGCTGGGCGCTCACCGTGACCGCCTCGAGTGCCGAGGGCAAGAGCGCATCACTGACCCGCAACGTGACCGTCGCCTTCAGGGGCGTGAACCTCGTGGTGACCATCGATGGCGGGCGGGCCTGGATCAAGGTCTGGGTGGACGGCAAGCTCGACGCCGACATCGGTGCCGCCGGGAAGGTCTACGGCGATGGCAAGAAGTTGACCTTCAGCGGCACGGAATCGGTCGAGGTCCGGACAGGCTCGTCGGGGGTCACCAAGTTCACCCTCAACGGGACCTCGCTCGGGCCGCTGGGCCGACGCGGGATCCCTGAGACCTGGCTGTTCGCGCCTCCGGCCGAGCCGGTCAGCACCCAACGGCGCTGACGGACCCGGGCGTGGCCGCATCGGCCGATCCGGCCGTTTCCGACGACGAGTTGCTGGATCTCGCGGCGCGCGTGGGGGCCGCCTGTCGGGCGCACGGCCTGACCATCGGAACCGTCGAATCCTGTACGGGCGGGCTGGTCGTCCACCTCCTGACCGAGATCCCGGGCTCGAGTGCATACCTGCGCGGCGGGCTCGTCACCTATGCCAACGACGTCAAGATCGCGCTCGCCGCGGTCCCCGAGCAGGTGCTGGCGGCACACGGCGCGGTCTCGGCGCAGGTCGCGCTGGCGATGGCCGAGGGCGCCAGGGTGCTCCTCGCGGTGGATGTCGCCGTGGCCGTGACCGGCGTCGCCGGTCCTGACGGCGGATCGGATGCGAAACCGGTCGGGCTCACCTACGTCGCGGTCGCAGACGGGCTGGGGTCGGATGTCCGACGCTATCTGTGGGCGCTGGATCGGAGCGGCAACAAGCGAGCCAGCGCCGCGGCCGCGCTGGCATTCCTGCTGGCCAGGCTTTCGACGGCGATCGATCCAGACCCTGGCGCCCGATGACCCGCGAAGCGGCGGCGATCGGGGCCGGTCTGGCGCCGGTCCGTGCCGCTCGCCCGATCCGACCCGGAGAGCGCATCCATGTCGTGGGCGTGGCCGGCGCGGGAGCGAGTGCGGCCGCGTGGCTCGGCGCACGGGCCGGAGCCGCGGTCACGGGCTGTGACCCTGGTGGCCCATCGCCGTACACCGCGGCCCTGGAGGCGGCCGGGATCCCCATGTCCTGGGCCCATGGCACGGCCCACGTGACCGTCATGGACCCGCCGGAACGACTGGCTGTGACCAAGGCCCTGACCGCGGTCGCGCCGGACCACCCTGAACTCGTCGCCGCACGAGACGCCGGGATCCCGCTCGAAGCGTGGCAACAGGTCGTGGCGGACGCGGCCACGGGCCGGCGGCTGGTGGCGGTCGCGGGCACTCACGGCAAGAGCACGACCGCAGGCTGGCTCGTGGACCTCCTCGTCCGCGCCGGGGCCGATCCCTCGGCATTCGTCGGCGCGCTGCTGCCGGCGCGCATCACCGGAGGCCCGCCCGGGACAGGTCGCTGGGGCGCCGGCGAGGCGTTCGTCATCGAGGCCGATGAGTACGCGGGCAACTTCGATGCGTATCGACCGGACATCGCGGTCCTGACCGGCGCGGAATGGGATCACCCGGATGTCTTCGCAGACGAAGCAGCCGTGGTGGCGGCATTCGTCGCCTGGATCGCTCGGGGGCCATCGGATGGCAGCCTCGTGGTCAATGTCGGCGATCCGGGTGCCCGTTGCGTGCTGGCAGCGCTCCGCGAGGGGCGGACGGTCGTCCGATACCAACTGGAGCCTGAGTCCGGGTCTGCCGATGGCAGCGCTGAGCACGCCGACGGTGCGGACCTCGTCGGGCGGATCGTGGCCGCGGACCCCGATCGCACGAGCCTGGAGATCCGGGGCCTGACGCCGCACAGGGCCCCGCTGGTCGCCCACCTGCGCACCGCGGGCCGGCACAACGCCGCCAACGCCCTCGCCGTCGCCGGCGCCGCCCTGCTGCTGCGCGTCCCTGCGGCCGAGATCGTCGTGGGCCTCGAAGCGTTCGAGGGCGTCGGCCGTCGCCTGGAACGCAAGGGCGAGGTCGCGTCCGTCGTGGTCTACGACGACTACGGGCACCACCCGACGGCGATCCGCGAGACCATCGCGGCGATCCGCCAGCGCGAGCCCGGGCGACGCCTCTGGGCGGTCTACGAGCCCTTGACCTATCATCGGACCGCGGCGCTGCTGGACGCCTTCGCCGCGGCATTGGCCACGGCCGACGCCGTGGCCGTCGCGGATATCTGGGCCGGCCGCGACCCAGACACCTCGATCGCGTCGGCCGCGGGCCTCGTCGACGCCGTGCGGAAGGTCCGGCCGCACCTGTTCGTCGAGGCGCCGGGCTCGGTGGATGCGACGGCGGACTGGTTGGCCGATGTGGTCACCGCCGGCGACGTGGTCCTGGTCATGGGCGGCGGCCAGAGCTATCGGATCGGCGAGCTCCTGCTCGAGCGCCTCCGCCAGCGCCCCGCTGGCAGGCCGGAAAGGATGGGCCGATGAACCTGGATCACGCGGCGGCCGGCGACCTCGTCGAGGCCTATGCCCGGGCATGGGAGACCTTCGACGGCGACGCCTGGGTGGCCCTGTTCAGCGAGGACGTCGAGTATCACGAGGACCCCTTCGAGCCGCCGCTCGTCGGGCACAACGCGGTCCGGGCATACTTGCTCTCGGCGGCCGAGGCCCAGGAGCAGCTCGAAGTGACCGTCGAACGGCACTGGGCGGTGGGAACCACGGTCCTCGCCAGCTGGCATGCCAGCTTCGTCCGGCGGCCGACCCGCGCTCGTGTCCGCGTCGCCGGGATCATGACATTCGAGATCGACGACGCCTCGCGGATCCAGCGGTTCCGCGAGTGGTGGCACCGCCGCGAGACGTCGGAGTAGCAAAGGAGGAGCCAGGTGGCCGGAGACATCTCGTTCGATGTCGTCAGCGATTTCGACGAACAGGAACTGCGCAACGCGCTCGACCAGGTCCGCCGCGAGGTGACCCAGCGTTTCGACTTCAAGGGCGTGACCGTTGACCTCGAGCAGGCCAAGGAGGAGCTCGTCCTCCTGACCGATGACGAGTCGAAGGCGGCGGCGGTCAAGGACCTCATCGAGTCGAAGGCGATCAAGCGCAGCCTGTCCCTCAAGATCTTCGACTGGGGCAAGGTGGAGCCCGCCGGCGGCAACAAGGTCCGCCAGCACATCAAGCTTCGCCGGGGCCTGAACGACGAGGTCGCCAAACGCCTGAGCAAGCTCATCCGCGACGAATTCCCCAAGCTCAAGTCGCAGATCCAGGGCGACACGATCCGGGTCTCGGGTAAGAGCAAGGATGAGCTCCAGAAGGTGATGACCCGGTTGCGCGAACTGGACGAGCCGGTCCCTCTCCAGTTTCAGAACTACCGGTAGGGGGTCGGCGTGCTGCCAGGTTCCAGGTACGCCCGCGTGGTCATGACCGTCGTGACGGTCGTGATCATCCTGGGCCTCGTCGCCTCGGCCATCGCGTATCCGATCTCCGTATGAGGTCGTGGAGATGAACGAACCGGTCGAGCCCGAGACGGAGCCAGCCGAGCCCGAGACGGCCGCGCCCGAGATCGAGCCCGAGCCGATCGCGACAGTCGGGCCCCGGACCGTGGGACGCGCGATCGCCGACGCCCTGCGCGGCGCCGGCGTGCGGTACGCCTTCACGGTCCCCGGTGAATCGTTCCTGGGGCTGCTCGATGCACTCGGGGATGCAGGGATTCGCGTCGTGGCCACCCGTCACGAGGGCGGTGCCTCGTTCATGGCCGAGGCCCACGGCCAGCTGACCGGCCGGCCCGCCGCCTGCATCGCCACTCGGGCTGTGGGGGCGGCCAATCTGGCCATCGGGATCCACACCGCGCGCCAGGACTCGTCGCCGATGTTCGCGCTCGTCGGGCAGGTCGAGGGCGCGCACCGCGGGCATGAGGCCTTCCAGGAGATCGAGCAGGTCACGACCATCGGCGGGCTCGCCCTGTGGGCCGCTGAGCCGGAGACCGTGGACGCCGTCAGCGAGGCCGTCGGCGAAGCCATCCATCAGGCGCTCGACGGCCGACCCGGGCCCGTCCTGCTATCGCTGCGCGAGGACCTGCTGGATGCGCCATGGCCTGACGACGCCCGCATCGAGGCGCCGCGCCGCGGCCCCATCCGCGCGTCCGACGACGACCTGCGGGCGGTCATCGACCTGCTGGCGTCGGCGAATCGGCCGGTCATCGTCGCGGGCGGAGGCGTCCTGCGCGCGCGTACCTCGACCGATCTGCTGAAGTTCGCGGAGCTGCTCTCCGTGCCGATCATCGCCGGCTGGCGCCGCGCGGACGTCGTGTCCAACGACCACCCGCTGTACCTCGGGATGGCCGGTTTCGCGGCACCCCCGGTCGTCCGCGAGCGGCTCGAGGCAGCCGATGCCGTGCTCGTCATCGGCTGCCGGATCAATGAGCCGACCTCGTACGAGGATGCGTTCCCGGCGGCTGGGCAGCGCTGGATGCACGTGGACCTCGCTCCGGAGCGACCGGCCGGGCTCGTCGTGCCTGAACGGACGATCGCCGCCGACGCCCGGACATTCCTGCGCGCCGCCAACGAACGGTTGCTCAAGGGTGCGGTCCTCGACGCGGAACGGGTGGCCACGCGCCAGGCGGGAAATGCCGCCGACCGAACCGCCTGGGAGGCGGCGACCGTCGTGGACGACGGTGCCTGGGAGGGCCCGGGGGTCCATCCCGGCCGGGTCGTGACGACCCTCCGGAAGGTCCTGCCCGACGAGGCGATCCTGACCACCGATGCCGGCAACTTTGCGAGCTGGGTCGGTCGCGGGTTCCGCTTCCGCAAGCCCGGGACGTTCCTCGGTCCGACGTCCGGCGCCATGGGCTACGCATTGCCGGCAGCCATCGCGGCCGCGCTGATCCACCGCGATCGACCGGTCGTGGCGCTCGCGGGCGATGGCGGCTTCGCGATGACCATGGCCGAGCTCGAGACCGCCGTGCGAGAGCGCGCACGAGTGGTCGCCATCGTCTTCGACAACGAGCGCTACGGGACCATCCGGATGTGGCAGGAGCGTCGGGGGACCGGGGAGGGCATCGCCACCGAGCTCGGCCCCATCGATTTCGCGACGGTCGCCCGCGGCCTCGGCGCCCGCGGCGTGCGTGTCGAGCACGACGCGGAGTTCGAACCCGCCCTTCGCCACGCGCTCGCCGAGGACCGCCCCACGGTCATCCACCTGCGCCTGGACCGGGCGTGGCTGTCGATCGACAGCCGACCGACCGATCCCGCCTGACGCGATGCGCGAGACGTTCCACCTCGTCCCCGCGGCGCTATGGGTCGCAGCCGACCCGGACGTGCCATACCAGGCGGCGTCGCTCGCTGACGAGGGTTTCGTCCATTGCACGGATGGAGCTTTGGAGCTGCTGGCTACCGCGAACCGGTACTACCGCCTGGACCCGCGGGACTTCGTCGTGCTGACCGTGGACCTCGAGGCGGCCGGATCGCCCTGGTCCGTCGAAGACCCGGGGGCGATCTACCCGCACATCTTCGGCCCGATCGAGCGGGCGGCGATCCTCGCGGTCGCCCGACTCGAGCGCGCTCCGAATGGCGCGTTCACGGCCATCAGCGCGTCGCCACGATAGAGAACGACAGGGGGACACGACCCCGCTCGTCGGCTGCCACATCGGCGTGGCCTGCCCACCAGTCGACCGGATGTTCGGCGACTTCCTCGATGCGCAGGCCCGTCCGCGCGATCGCGGTCACGATCTCACCCAGCGTCCATGCCCGCGCGAACTTCCAGTGCTGCTCACCATCCGGGATGCTCAGGTGGTCGATGTACTCGGGCGACCACCCACGGGAGGCCTCCGGGCCGCCGAAGTAGTCGTAGTCCGTGACGATCCAGCGGCCATCCTCGTCGACGTCGAACAGCCATTCCGCCGGATGCCCCTCGAAGATCACGAGGCGGCCCGCCGGGGAGAGCAGCCGGGCCAGCACGGCGGCCCACGCATCAAGGTCGGCCAGCCACATCAGCGACCCTCTTCCCGTGTACACGAGGTCGGCCGTCCCGTCGAGGTCATGTGGGGTGTCCAGCACGTCCGACTCGATCCATCGCGCGGGGGCGTGGACGGCGGCGGTCAGGCGACGGGCGAGGTCCAGCATGCGCGGGCTGAAGTCGATACCGATGACTTCGTCGGCGCCAGCGTTCCAAAGCGACAGCGTGTCGCGCCCGCCGGCGCACTGCAGGTGGATGGCCCGCCGACAGCGCCCGTGGAGATCGCCGATCCGCTCGAGTTCCACCTGATACAGGTTCGTGCCCCCGCCCCCGATGAGTTCGATGGCTTCCGCCAGCCAGCCCTCGTAGCGTTCAGCGGCCTCATCCCAGGCGAGGCGGTTGGCCGCGTGCATGGCCCGGACGTCGGATCGCTCTGCGGCGGTGGAGGGCCGGATGTCGGCATCGTCGGTCACGCCGACACGATACCGTCATGCAGGTAGTTGACACCGCAACGACACGCAGCATACGATACCCGCCAGAAGGAGCGCAGCACCCATGCCAGCCATCACCGTCGACGATCTGACCGCCATCCCGAGGATCCCCGTACCGGATCCGACCATCGCGACGCAGCGGCCCGTCCGCAGCGTGACCATCGCCCCGCAGGGCTTCGAGGGCGAGGGGTTCCCGGTCCGGCGTGCGTTCGCCGGCGTGCTCCTCGAGGATCTCGATCCGTTCATCCACCTGGACCAGATGGGCGAGGTGGAGTACGCCCCGGGCGAGGCCAAAGGCACGGCATGGCATCCTCACCGCGGCTTTGAGACCGTCACGTACCTGATCGACGGCACATTCGAGCACCAGGACTCCAACGGTGGCGGTGGCCTGATCACCAATGGCGATACGCAATGGATGACCGCTGGCGCCGGCATCCTGCATATCGAGAAGCCGCCGGAAGCGCTCGTCGCGAGCGGCGGCCTGTTCCATGGGTTCCAGCTATGGGTGAACCTGCCCGCAGCGCAGAAGTGGTCGCCGCCGCGTTACCAGGACATCCGCGCCGCGGAGGTCGCCCTGGCTTCGTCGCCCGATGGTGGCGCGCTCGTGCGCGTGATCGCCGGTGAGGTGGCCGGCCATGCCGGTCCGGGTTCCACGTACAGTCCGATGACGCTCGTCCATGCGACGCTCAGCCCGGGCGCCCGGCTCGTGCTGCCGTGGCGTCCCGACTACAACGCCCTGGCCTACGTGATGGCCGGTCGCGCGACTGTCGGCGCGGAAGGTCGGCCGGTCGGCATGGGCCAGCTGACGGTCTTCGGGCCGGGAGATGCGATCACCCTGGCCGCCGACCGGATGCAGGAGAGCCGTAGCCCGAATGTGGATGTGCTCATCCTCGGTGGTCGGCCGATCCGCGAAGCCGTCGCCTGGATGGGCCCATTCGTGATGAACACACGCGAAGAGGTCATGCAGGCCATGGCGGACTACCAGGCCGGGCGCCTCGGCAGCATCCCCGCGGTCCACAATGCGCCCAGCACCCTCATCGAGGCGAACGGGACGCCAGGACCGAGGGCCTGACCATGCCGCAGCGTCACGCCGCAGTCTGACGACGCCGCAGCGTGACTCCATCGGCGCGACGCCGATGGAGTACCGTCGCATGATCGCCGGAGGAGGGTGGAGTCGTCGATGGACCTGTCCGCGCAACTCGAGGTCGGGGCCCATAGCCTGACCGCGGTCCTGGGACTCTGGTTGGGCCTGACCGTCCTCACCAGATCCGCTGGCTCGCCTTCGAACCGGGTCTTCGCGCTGCTGGCACTCGCCCTGGCGGCCTGGTCCACGAGCATCATCGTGCAGCGCCTGCCGACCGTGGATGAAGCCCGCCGGGTCGCCAACGCGGTCGAGGAACTGATGGCCGCCCTGGCGATCTCCGGGACCGCCCACTTTTCGCTCTCGATCGCGGCCCAGGGTCTGCCGACTCGCCGCCAGCAGCTGGTCATCGGTGGGGTCTACCTTGCCAATGTCGCATTCGCCTTGCCCGGCATCGTCGATCCGGGCGCCCCCGTGGGTCTGGCCCCGCCGCACTTCGAGGTCGGACCGATCCCGGGACTGGCCTTCGGCCTGGCGTGGGTCGTGGTCCGATTCGTGTCACTCCTCGTGGGTGCCGGTTGGCTCATCGGCGCATCCCGACGCGAGGAGACGGGGAGCCTTCGGCGCCGTCAGCTGCGGGTCACCCTGGTCACGATCGTGGCCGGTGGCCTCGGCGCAAGCCTGCGCTTCCTGCCCGGCATCGGTGAGGCCGATGCGTGGATCGGGGTCTCACTGGTGACCCTGGCGATCGTGCTTGCGACGTATGCGGTGTTCTCGGCGGGCATCTTCTTCGGGCCGGCGGTAGCCGGTCACGCGTTCGCGACGTCCATCCTCGGCGGTCTCGTCCTCTTCGCCGCAGTCGCCGGTCTGTTGGCGCTCGAGACCCTCTCGCGCGCGGCGATCGGCCTGGACCTCCCGTTGTTTACCGCGCTGGCGCTGGTGATCGCCGCCGCCATCTTCGAACCGGTGGCAGCGGGGATCCGCCAACGGTTGCCGCGCCAGGGTGCCACGTCGGCCGCGCGCGACCGACTGCTTCGCGCGCTCGGTGCCCCCGGCCAGATCGTCCGCCCGGCCGAGGCCGGCGTCGGGCCCGCACTGGCCAGGCTCGCAGCAGCCATCGAAGTCGACGGCCTGGCCGTGGTCCGGCCGGATGGCAGTGTCGTCGCGAGCCACGGCGCCGGCGCGACCCGGACGTCCATGATCCCGATCGCGCTGATCGTCGACGGCGAGGTCCTGGGGGAGCTGCGGGTCGGCCAGCCGATGGGCGGCTCCAGCTTGCGCGCCCGCGACGAGGAGCTGGTCCGACTCTCCGCAGCGTACGTGGCCGCTGCCCTTCGAACGGGCAGGGCGGAAGCGGAGCAGGCCGATTCTCTGGCCGAGCTCGCCCAGGAGCGCGCTGCGGTGGATCAGCAGGCGACGGAACTGCACGCTGCGTTGGTGGCCCATGACGACGCGCCCCAGGGTCTGTTCGTGTACGCCCTCGGACCCATGCGCGTCGAACGCGATGGGCAGTCGATCACCCGCTGGGGCGGCGACAAGGCGGGATCGCGGCAGGCCCAGGCGCTGTTCGCGTTCCTGTTCGACCGGGGCGAACGGGGCATCGCCAAGGACGAGGTCCTGGAGCTGATCTGGCCCGACACCGATCTCGAGCGCGCCGACCTTGCGTTCCATCGGACGATGGTCGGCCTGCGGCGCACAGTGGACCCCAGGGGCGGCGGACGGACGAGCAACGCCATCCGCTTCGGCAACGATCGGTATCGGCTGAACCCCTCGGTGGTGGCCTGGTCGGATGTGGGCACCTTCGAGGCGCGCCTCGACGCGCTCCGAGCGGTCGGGTCTGGAGGGTCGGAAGGGTCAGAAACGGCGACGCGCCTCAGGCTGCTGGAAGAGGCGCGCACCCTGGTCCGCGGCGAGTTTCTCGACGATTGTCCGTTCTACGGCGACAGTGCCGAGGTAGAGGAGCGTCGAGGTCACCTTCGCCGACGGCATGCCGATGTGCTGGTCGCGCTCGGGGAAGCCTACGAGGCTGCCGGTGACCGGATGGCAGCCGCGGAGGCGTTCCGGGATGCCCTGCGGGCCGCTGTCGATGGTTGCGTCCCCGCCGAATCGGGTCTCGCCCGCCTCGGATCGTCCGCCTGAGCCGCAGACCGCAGTCGGACCGCAGTGGTCGCACCGGAGGATGACCGACATCAACCTTTCCGCACTGGAGTGATGCACTGATGTCCACCAACGGGAGACTGTTCCGGGTCGTCGTCATCGGCCTGCTGGCCGCAGTCGGCGTGGCCGCCGGCGCGTACGGCGACTGGATCAACTGGCACCCGATGGACGCCCTCATGGTCACCCTTGGGGCCATCGGGCTGCTCCTCGTCGCGGGCGCGTTGCGGGTCATCCGGAACCGGATCACCCGGCGGGTCGCCGTCGTGTTCGCGGCGCTGGCCCTGGGCGTCATCGCGGGCCAGATCCTGGGCCCGTCCCGTCCGTTCCTGATGCACGGTGAAGGGACGGCGACGGTCACGCTCGACTCGCCGACGACAGCCACGGGCACCCACATCGCCACGTGTGCCACGGTCCCGGATGGGACGGAACTCCAGGTCAGCGTCGATCAGAACCTTCGGCTGGATGTCGTCGCGGACGATCCGAGCGTGCCTGCCGACATCGACCAGCGCGAGTTCTTCGGCGCGAGCATCACCGTCGGCGACCGCTGGCGGGACGGCGCGCTGTCGCGATCCGACGACATCGACCTGTTGGTGCAGATCAGCTTCGCGCTTGCGGACACACCGGAGACCTGGATGGTCGCGACCGACGCCTCCGACCTGGACATCACGTGGACCAACGCGGGGGGCACGCTGCGCTTTGCGGGCCTGAGCCAGGGGACGGACTACCCGACGTCGAGCGGCGCGCCGATCGATCTCCGAGGCACGATCTCCTGGACGTGCTGAGGCTGACCCCGGCGAGCGCGACCTCGCGGATCGTGAGATCGTTGCAACAGCAACGGAACGCTCCCGACCGACGGCGTCCGCCCACCCCGAGGAGAAGTCCACTTGACCGACTGGGACCCCGCAGCCTTCGAGACCGCGCTGATCGCGGACATGCGCGCCAACGGCGGCGCGGTGACCAGTGGACCTCTCGAGGGCCAGCCGCTGGCAGTGATGACCACGATCGGGGCGAAGTCGGGCGAGCCGCGCCGGGCGATCCTGACCTATACGCGCGACGGCGACGCCTATGTGGTCGCAGGCTCCAATGGGGGATCGCCGACCGAACCGTCGTGGCTCGTCAATGTCCAGGCGGATCCGACCGTCTCGGTCGAGGTGGGCGGGCAGACGTTCCAGGCCACGGCGTCCATCGCCGCTGCCGACGATCGCGACCGCCTGTGGCAGGCGCACGTGGCAGTGCTGCCCCAGTTCGCCGAGTACCCGGAGCAGTCTGGTCGCGTCATCCCGATGATGCGCCTTACCCCGACTGAGCAGGCCTGAGTCGGCAGCCTGGGTCGGCAGCCTTGGTCGGCAGTCCGCCGCGCCGGCCACGACCGCCGGGATCAGCCCTCGGGATCGAGGCGCAGCGAAGCCGAGTTGATGCAGTAGCGCTGACCAGTCGGCTCCGGACCGTCCGGGAAGACGTGCCCGAGGTGGCCGCCGCATGACGCGCACAGCACTTCCGTGCGAGTCATGAAGATCGACCGGTCAGACTTCGCGTCCACCGCGCTCGGATCGGCAGCCGCGTAAAAGCTTGGCCAGCCGGTCCCGGACTCGAACTTCGTCTCGGACCGGAAGAGCTCGGCATCGCAGCCGGCGCAGCGGTAGGTCCCGGAACGGTGCTCGTCCCAGAGGTCGCCGCTGAAGGCGCGCTCCGTGCCCTTCTCGCGGAGGACTCGGTACTGCTCGGGGGTCAGACTCGCCCGCCACTCGGCTTCGGACCGGGCCACGCGCTTGGTGATGTCGTTCGTCATGGAGCCAAGGTTAGCGGAGGGAGGTGACGGTCGGATGACGAACCACGTGCCACCAAGTCATGGCAGTGCGCATCGACGACGGAGCATCCGTCGGGCCCGTGAGGGATATGCTTGCATGAAGGAGGTGCTCCATGGGCGACAAGACCCCGAACCGGCCGCCAAAGACCAAGAAGCCAAAGCCACCGAAGAAGCCCGCCGGGCAGTGACCCGGCGCCCGCTGGCGTCGACTCCGAGGTAGCCCGGCCTATTCGATCGGCTCGAGCACGAAGACCGGGATCTGGCGTTCGGTCTTGGTCTGGTACTTCGCGTATTCGGGCCAGGACTCGACGGCGCGCTCCCACCAGATCGCCTTCTCGTCGCCCGTGAGCTCCCGAGCGAGGTAGTCCCGTCTCAGCGGGCCGTCCTGGAGTTCGACCTGCGGGTGCGCCCGGAGGTTGTGGTACCAGACCGGATGCCTCGGCGCTCCGCCCAACGAGGCGACCACGGCGTACACGCCGTCGTGCTCGACACGCATCAGGGCGGTCTTGCGCAGCTTGCCGGTCTTCGCGCCGACAGAGGTCAG
>JANOTJ010000110.1:0-2275 GCA_031416295.1 Chloroflexota bacterium | reverse complement strand
CTCCGCAAAGAGCGCGGCACCCGGCTTGCGGATGATCAGCGGCGCGACGATGGCGGGAAGGAGCCAGACCCCGTACGCGATGTTCTGGATCGGGCCCAGGAACTCCAGGGCCTTCCAGGCGCCTCCCGCAGCGACGAAGGCAACTCCGAACGCGACCCCGATGACCGCGGCGATCACGATGTCGCGCGTCCGCCAGCGGGTATCGGGCAGCGGTGACTGGTTGGGCAACGTGGTCTGCATCTCGACTCGACCTCCTGGTCCATGGCGAACGCCGCCTCCGGGTCACGGGGACGGCGTCACACGAGTCGATCGAACGATTCGATCAAGGGCCTGCTTCCTTCGCCGGTACGAACCGGATCAGGTTCCGCGGGTCTGTGGCCTGGCCACACTCTCAGCGCACGAGGCGCTCCCCGGAGGCGTATTCGATTGTGCCCGGAGTCTACACCCGCTCGGCGGGCAGGTCGGCGGGGCGCTCGGCGGGGCGCTCGGCGGGGCGGTCGGCGGGCAGGTCGGCGACCCGTTCGCGCAGCCAGGCGATCACGCCATCGATGATCTCCGGGCCCTCCGGTTCATTGTGGAGTTCGTGACGCAGGCCCGGGTACGTTCGCCGGGTCGTCCGGGGAGCGCCCTCGAAGCCGGACGAGGCGCGAACCGGCACGAGACCGTCATCCTCGCCGTGGATGACCAGCGTCGGGACGCCCAGGCCGCCCGGTGCCGCGGCTCGGACGCGGGCCTGCTCGCGGAGCGCCTCGGCACCGAAACGAGTCGTGCTTGTCGCGGCACGCAGCGGGTCCGCGGCAAGCGTCGCGGCCACGCTCGGGTCGCGCGAAAGCGTGGCGCCCGGGATGCCGTTCTGGATCGAGAGCGTCGGCAGGATCCTCCCAAGCAGGGCGACCAAGCGTTTCTTCCAGGCGGGCAGTGTCGCATCGAGTCCGGGCGAACCGAGCACGACGAACTCCGGCTTCGGTCGATCCGACAGGCAGTAGCCGGCGACGATGAGACCACCCAGGGAGTGCCCGTACATCGCGACGGGTCGGTCGCCGGCCACTGCCCGCACCGCCGCAAGGCGCTCGCCGAGGTCGTCGTGATAGTCCGTCCACCGATCGACGTGGCCGCGCATGCCACCCGAGCCGCCGTTGCCGCGATTGTCGAAGGCGTGGACATCGATGCCGGCGGCGGCCAGCTGGTCGCCCACCCGCTCGTAGCGGCCGGAGTGCTCGCCCAGGCCGTGGACCAGCAGGACGCTCGCCCAGGGACGACCGGATTCCGCCGGCCAGTGCCGGGTCAGCAGGTCCGTGCCGTCGGCGGCGGTGACGTGGGTCACGATCGAAGCCATGGGACGCGCAGCGTACGCGCTCCCGGCGCTCGGTACCATGCGCTCATGTCACCGACCAGCGATGCCGTCGCCCGGGGGTGGGTCGAGCTTGCCGATCGCGTATTCGTGCGCCGCTATGCGTTCTACGACCAGAACATCGGGCTCATCCTCGGCGACGGCGAGGCCCTCGTCATCGATACGCGCTCGACCTACGCGCAGGGTCGCGAGATCGTCGGGCACGTGCGCGAGCTGACGGCCCTGCCGATCACCACGGTCGTGGACACCCATGGGCACTTTGACCATGCCTTTGGCAACAAGGTCTTCCGCCCGGCGACGATCTGGGGCCACGCCGGCTGCGTGACCTTCATGGAACGGACCGGCGAGGCGCGCAAGGCCGCCATCGCCGCCGACGAGCCGGCACTCGCGGACGGCCTCGCGGAGGTCGTCATCGATCCGCCGGACCGGACGTTCCACGACTCCGCGACCATCGAGGTCGGCGGACGCGCCGTCGATCTCCGCTTCGTCGGGCGCGGGCACACCGATCACGACATCGTCATCAGCGTCCCGGGCACGCCCGTCACCTTCGGCGGCGATCTCGTCGAGGAGGGCAACGTGCCGTTCTACGGGGACGGATACCCACTCGACTGGCCGGCCACGGCCACCGCCCTCGCGGCGATGGTCACGCCTGGCCCAGGGATCCTCGTGCCGGGCCACGGCGACCACGCCGGTCGCGACTTTGCGGATGCCCAGGTCGCGTCCATCACGTCCCTCGCCGACCTCGCCCGGCGCGTCCACGCCGGCGACATGGCCCTGGACGACGCGATCGCCGCCCAGCCCGTCCCGGAGCTGCCCGCGGACGACGCCCGCGGCGCCTTCGATCGGGCGCTCACGCAACTTCGTCGAGATCGCCAGTCCTGAACCGTGCCCTCGTGGCAACGCGATCGGGTCCTGGATATCGCG
>JANOTJ010000109.1:0-6967 GCA_031416295.1 Chloroflexota bacterium | reverse complement strand
GGCCGGCGAACGCAGGGCCAGCTCGCGGCGCGCCAGGTGCGCCTCGCGGCCGGCGCCCCGGAACTACCCGATCGTGAGCAGGCGGCGCGGGTTGGCGACCGTCATCGTCTCGATCTCCGCCACGCTGACACCCGCCTCGCGAAGGCGCGGCAGGAACGTCCGGGCGAGGTAGGTGAAGCCGTTCCCGCCGTAGTGGCTGAGCTGGCTGTCGTGGCAGACGTCCTGCGACAGCAGCACGCGCTCCACGTGCCCGCGCGCGAGCAGATCGCACAGCAGCTCCACGACCCGGCCCTCGCCGAGCCGCTCGGCCGGCGTGAACGACATGCCCAGGAAATCGAACTCGACGCTGGCGCCGCGCTCGACGATCGCCAGGTAGTGCTCCAGGTGCGGGTACGAGTCGGCGTGACCGATGACCACCCGGGTCGGGTCCGCACCTTCCGCCTCGAAGGTGGCGAGCTGGTCCAGCCCGACCGGTGACATGACCGCGTGGGTGGTGATCGCGAGGCCGGTCCGACGGGCGGCTCGAGCCGCGGCGCGGTGGACACGCTCCTCCAGCGCGGAGATCCACGGCTTGTCCGTACCGATCTCGCCGATGATGCCAGGGCGCACGCCCGACTCCCCCACCCCATCCGTGATCTCGCGCACCAGCTCGTCGGCAAGGTCCTCCACGGAGCGACGATCGACCAGCAGCTCCGGCGGGTAGTACGCCGTCCGATACCAGCCGCAACCCATGACCACGTTGAGCGCGGTGGTGCGGGCGACATCCTGGAGCCACAGCGGATCGCGCCCCACGCCTGGGAGTGTCAGGTCCACGATCGTGCCGCCGCCGGCGTCCCGGAACGCTGCCAGTTCCGTGGCCATCAGGCCCGCATCACGGGTCAGCTGCCAGTAGTCCCAGCGGCCTTCGACGTGCCACAGCGCGATCTGGGTGTGCTCATGCGGCAGCGTGACCCCGAGCGACGCGGGATCGACGGGGCCGAGCACGGTCTGGACGTGAGCCATGGCCCGGGATGCTACGCCGTCGCGACAGCCACCGGGCGATCCGTGGCGACAGCCACCGGGCGATCCGTTGCGGCGGCCGCGAGCAGGACATCGAGCATCGCCGTCGCACGTCGGAGCGTGTCCGCCGGCCGGTACGATCCACCGGCTTCCACGCGCTGGAGCAGCAGCCCGTCGAGCATCGCGAGGAATGCCCGGGCGATGCCGTCCACGTCCAGCCAGGCCGGCAGTTCGCCCCGGGTCACGCCGTCCTGGATGAGCATGTGGGCCGCGCCGACGAGTCGCTCGCGACGGCGCACGAGCATGTCGCGCACCCCTGGCTCCGCGTCAGCCTCGGCCCAGGCTGCCAGCAGCGCGACCTGGCCCGCCTCGCCGTCGAGGGTGTCGATCGACTCGATGTACAGGCCAATCGCCAGGCGCAGTCGCTGTGCGGTCGTGGACGCGGAGGCGAGGCGCGTGGCGAGCTCCTCCATCCCTCGACCCGAGATGTGGTCGCAGCTGAAGAGGAAGAGCTCTTCCTTGCCCGAGAAGTGCGTGTAGATGGCCCCGACCGAGAGGCCGGACCGACGGACCACGTCCGCGATCGTGGCGCCGCGATAGCCCTTCTCGGCGAAGACTTCCAGCGCGGCCCGGATGATTCGGTCGCGCACGGCGGCTTCGCGGTCGGGACTGATTCGGGGCATGGGAGCCTCGTGGCCAAGGGGAATGGACGTTCACGCAATGTACCTCCGCCAACGCTTCGTTGCAAGGGAAGACACTTGACATAAAGAATACTGGTTCTCTATGGTTGGTCCGACACCGCCGCCTACCATCCGTCGCCGCCGCCAACGAGCCGTATCCACTGCACGAGGAATCGCCCGATGTTCGCTCGCCTGGGAAGGTTCGTCTATCGTCTCCGACGTCCCATCGTGGTCCTGTCCATCCTGCTCGCCGTCGCTGCGAGCACCCTCGCAGCCCAGGCATCCGGGTCGCTGAGCAGCGGCGGCTGGCTGGACGCCGATTCAGAATCGGCCCAGGTCGGCGATCGCCTGGCTGCCGAGTTCGGCACCGGCCAGAGTTCCATCATCGTCGTCGTCCGGGCGTCTGCCGCGGGCGTCGATGCCCGCACGCCGGAGTTCCAGGCGGCCATGGCCGCGACCATCGGCGGACTCGCTGACGAACCCTTGGTGACCGGTGTCTTCGGCTTTGCCGAGACGGGTGACGAGCGCTTCATCAGCGCGGCCGGTGACGCAGCGTACGTCGTCGTTGGCCTCGATCTGAGCGACGAGGCGTCCGTCGAGATCGTGGACGAGCTGCGCGCTGCGGTCACACCGCCGCCCGGCTACGAGGCCGGGATGACGGGCTACGGGCCCCTGACCGCGGACGCCGCCAAGCTGTCGGAGGAGGACCTCCAGCGGGCCGAGGTCGTCTCCCTGCCCATCGCCGCCCTCGTCCTCGTGGTCGTCTTCGCTTCGCTGGTCGCCGCGGGCATGCCGCTCCTGGTGGCGGGCCTCGCCATCCCGTCGAGTCTGGCCCTCGTCTACATCGTCGCCCAGTACGTCGAGATGAGCGTCTTCGTGCTCAACATCGCGACGATGCTCGGTCTCGCGCTCGCCATCGATTACTCGCTGTTCGTCGTCAGCCGATTCCGCGAAGAGCTGCAACGCGGCCGGACCGTGGCCGACGCCGTGGAGCGGACGGTGGCGACATCGGGCAAGGCGGTGGCGTTCAGCGGCCTTGCGGTCGCCGTGGGCCTGTCGGGGCTGCTCCTGTTCGAGGCGCCGGCCCTGCGCTCCATCGGCATCGGCGGTGCCCTTGTCGTGCTCGCCTCCGTGACCTTCGCCCTGACCTTCCTGCCGGCCGTGCTCGGGATGCTCGGGCCGCGGGTCAACGCGCTGTCGCTCGGCGGGCTGGTCCGCCGCGTGCGCGGCCGCTCGAGCGCGGCTCCGGCCGGCATCGGCGTGACCGGGAGCGCGGATCAGGCCGCTCGGCCGTCGCGCTGGGAGGCTGTGGCCCATGCGGTCATGGCTCGACCCATCCTCGTCCTGATCCCGACGCTGGCCATCCTCCTCGCGGCCGGTGGACCATTCCTGGAGCTCCGCCAGGGCGTGCCCGGCGCCTCCATCTACCCCGAGGGCATGGAATCACGCGATGCCTACATCGCCCTCCAGGAAGACTTCGCGCCCGGCGAGACGACCCCCATCGTCATCCTGGCCGATGTCCCGGGCGAATCCACGGATGCGGAAACGATCGCGGCGCTCGCCGACTACGCAACCACGCTCGAGGCGCTCGACGGCATCGATCGCGTCGAGGGGCCGTTCTCCATCCGCGACCCGCAGACCGGCGTGGCGCTCACACCCGAGCAGGTCGCCGCGCTGTATGCCCTCCCGGACGGCCAGCGACCCGCCGGCCTGGATACCCTGCTCGACCGCTACGTGCGCGGTTCCACGGTCAGGCTCGACGCCATCAGCCCGATCGACCCTTCCGATCCGTCGGCGACGGACCTCATCCCGGTCATTCGCGCGGCCGATGCCGGGGGCGCCATCGGCACAGTGGTCGGGGGCACGGCCGCGACCGGCCGCGACTTCCTCGTGTCGCAGAGCGAGCGCGCGCCGTACGCCGTGGGCATGACCCTGGCCGCCAGTGCGGTGATCCTGTTCCTGCTCTTCGGCTCGATCGTCATCCCGATCAAGGCCGTGCTCATGACCCTGCTGTCCATCAGCGCGAGCTTCGGCGCGCTGGTCTGGATCTTCCAGCAGGGCAATCTTGCGGACCTGCTCGACTTCAGCCCGCTCGGGTACACCATCGCGGGCAACCCGATCATCATGTTCAGTGTCCTGTTCGGGCTGTCCATGGACTACGAGGTCCTGCTCCTGTCGCGCATCCAGGAGGCCTACCGGCGGACCGGCGACAACCGGGCCTCGGTCGCGGAAGGGCTGGCCAAAACGGCCGGGGTCATCACCGGCGCGGCGTTGGTCATGATCACGGTCTTCTCCGCCTTCGCGCTGGCGGAGGTCATCACCATCAAGAGCATCGGGGTCGGCATGGCCATCGCAGTCGCAGTCGACGCCACCATCATCCGGGTGCTGCTCGTCCCCGCGACGATGCGCCTCATGGGCGACTGGAACTGGTGGGCCCCTGGGCCCCTGGGTCGGCTCGCCGAGCGGCTCGGGTTCAGCCACGACGAGGAGGACGACGGCACGGGCGGCACGGGCGGCACGGGCGGCACGGGCGGCAGCCGACGAGCTCCCGGCGCGGCCGCCGGCGCCTCGGACTCGGAGCCGGAGTACGCTGGCGCGTGATGGACGATCGAGAAGCACCACCGGTCACTCGCCTCGGTCCGCACAGCGGGGGGCGCGGCCCGGCCGCTCCGGGCGGTGGCGGCTCGGCTGATCCGGGCGGCCGCGGACCGGCTGATCCGGGCGGCCGCGTGTACAGCTGGGAATGGGGACCCGGCGAAGATCGGCGACCGGGACTCCCGTGGTTCGGAACCTTCCTGCTCGTCTTCGGCGGTCTGCTCCTGATCCAGCAACTCGTGCCGGAGGCACGTGACCTCGGCTCCGGGGTCGTCCTGGCGGTCGGGGTCGCCTTCCTGATCAAGTGGATCGTGGACCGCGGCACGGGTTCGCTCTATGCCGGCGCGATCATCACGGCCCTCGCGGTCCCGGGTGTCCTGAACGCCATCGGCGTCGTGGCCGACGGCCTGACAACGCTCAGCCTGGGCATCGCCTTCCTGGCGATCGCCGCGGTCCGGGCCGGGTCCGGAGGGGGTATCGGCTGGCAGGCGACGGTCGGCGGGCTGCTCACCCTGCTGGGCACGATCAGCGCGCTGACCCCGTCGATCGGCGGCCTGCTGATCCCGGCCCTGTTGGTGGGACTCGGCCTCGTGGTCCTGATCCGGAGTGGACGCCCCGGGGCCTGACGATCAGGCGCAGGTCTGCTCGATGGCCCCCGCGACCGCCTCGACGACCAGCTCGAGTTCGGCATCCGTGATCACGAACGGCGGCCCGAGCACGATCACGTCGCCAACGATGCCGTCGGCGTTGCCGGTCCCCGAGTAGACGAGGACGCCGGCTGTGCGGGCCGCGGCGAGCACGGTCTCCGCGACGCGCGCGGCGCGCGGGTACGGCCGGCGCGTGTCACGGTCGGCGACGAGCTCCAGGCCCACCAACAGGCCTCGTCCACGGATGTCGCCGACGGCCGGGTGGCCGCCCAGCCGCGTACGCAGCAGGGCGAGGAGCCGCTCGCCCTTGTTCGCGCTCGCGGTCACCAGATCCTCGCGCTGAAGGATGCGCAGGACCTCGCCCGCCACCGCCGCGCCCACCGGTGCGTGGCTGTAGGTGAAGCCGTGCACGAAGCCGGCGCCCGGCGCCGTGACCGTGGCATGGACGAGGTCGCTGGCGGCCACGAACCCGAACGGCCAGTATCCGGACGTCGCACCCTTGGCCGCGACGAGCATGTCGGGGCGCACGGCCCAGTGGTCGAGGGCGAACCAGCGACCCGTCCGACCGAAGCCGGTCATCACCTCGTCGGCGATGAGCAGGACCCCGTGACGCCGACACACCTGCGCGATGGCCGGCCAGTAGTCCTCGGGCGGGACGGCCGCACCGAGCGTGGCCCCGACGATGGGTTCCGCGACGAACGCCGCGACACGCCCGCGCCCCGCGCCGAGGATCGCCGACTCGAGCTCGGCGGCCAGGGCGGCACCATCTCCGAGCGCATGGGCCCCGGGCTCACCTGCCCGATACGGATAGGCGGCCGAGACATGACTGAAGCGGCCCAGCCACGGCTCGTACGGGCGTCGAAGCGGTGGCCGACCCGAGAGGTCGAGGGCGCCCAACGAGTTGCCGTGGTAGCTCCCGTGGCGAGCGATGACCAGGCTCCGGTCCACCTCCCCGCGCGCGAGGTGGTACGCGCGGGCCAGCTTGAGCGCCGTCTCGATGGCCTCCGACCCGCCGGACACCGGGTAGATCGCGGGGTCGTCCAGCGGGAGTATCGCTCCGACCGCCGCCGCGTAGGCCTCCACCGGCTCGGTCGTGAAGGCGCTGCCGTGGGCGTACGCAAGCCGGGCTGCCTGGTCGGCCATCACGTCCGCGATCTCGCGCCGGCCGTGCCCGACGTTGACGACGATGGCCCCACCCGCGGCATCGAGATAGCGTCCACCCGCGCTGTCCACGATGGTGGACTCGAACGCCTCGACGGCGACGGGCGGATCGGGCAGCGTGGATCGACGGAAGACGCGACCGGGCATGACCGCATCCTAGCGGAGAGCGATCGTGCCCGGGCTTCGGGCGCTGGCCGTACGATGACGGCCATGGGAGACGCCACCTTGGCGGCGACCGCGGATATGGCGTCATCATGACCAGCTGGCCGAAAGCGCTGCCGCTGGCCTGCCCGGCCGGCGGCGCGCCGATGAAACGCGCCGCCGTCGCCAGCCTGGTCGAACCAGGTTCAGATCCGGCCCTTGGGCACCGTATGCCAGTACGTCTTGTTGAACACGATCTTGCCCAGGTGCCAGAGACGGTTGGGCTTGGGCGGCTTGGGCGGATGGTCGTAGTCGAACTGGAGCAGCGTGCCCTTCCCATCCCCGATCTCGAAGAAGCACATGACCTTGCCGGCATAGTCGGCGTGCTTGCCGGACGGCTCGCGCCCAAGGACCCGCGCCGCGATCCGCTCGGCGACCACGGGCGCCTCGAAGTGGGCCGTGGAGCCCGCCTTGGACAGGGGCAGATCCGTAGCGTCGCCGAGGGCGAACACGTCCGGTCGACCGCCGACCTCAAGGGTGTGCCGATCCGTCGGTAGCCAGCCGCCCGGGGCCGGGGCGAGGCCCGAATCGATCAGGAACTGCTGGCCCTTGTGCGGCGGCACGAGGATGAGCAGGTCGTAGGGCAGCTCCTCGCCCTCCAGGCTCAGCACCATCTTGCGCTCGGGGTCGATCGCTTCCACGTTGAAGAAGGTGTGCAGCTCGATCCCTTTCTGCTCCAGGATC
>JANOTJ010000108.1:0-2777 GCA_031416295.1 Chloroflexota bacterium | reverse complement strand
CGGCCGCTCCGCGCGTGGATGCTACCCTTCGGCGCGATGTCCGCCACGAGTGATGCACCCGCCGCGTTCCGGCACGCCGCGACCCGACCGGGCCCGCGACGCCTCCTTGGCGAAGCCATCGACGACATCCGATCCCGTCGTCGCCTGGTCCGCTATCTCGTCCAGGCCGACATCCGCAAGAAGGGCGCCGACACGTTCTTCGGCAACCTCTGGTGGATCCTGGATCCGCTCCTCCAGATGCTCGTCTACGTCGTCTTCGTCGGGCTCATCCTCGATCGCCAGACGCCCGACTTTCCGCTGTTCATCCTCGCGGCGATCCTGCCCTGGAAGTGGTTCACCACGAGCGTCAACGACGCGGCCAGCGCGGTGGTCAGCCAGGAGAAGCTGATCAAGCAGATCCAGTTCCCCAAGATCGTCCTGCCCGTGGCGGCCACCACGGCCGGGGTCGTCGGGTTCGCCTTCGGGCTCATCCCGCTCGGCGCGATCATGCTCCTGTACATCGACCGGATCTCACCGCTCCTCCTGCTGATCCCGGCCATCGCCGTGGTCCAGTACCTGTTCACGCTCGGCGTGGCCTTCCTCGTGTCGGCGGTCAATGTCTTCTTCCGGGATCTCGGGAACGTGCTGCGACATGTCCTGCGCCTGTGGTTCTACCTGTCGCCCGGGCTGTACAGCCTCGCCCTCCTCGATGAGACGGCCGTCTTCCAGCAGAACCCGGTCCTGAGCTTCATCGCCCATGCGAATCCGATGGCCATCCTGTTCGAGTCGTACCGGGCCGTCATCTACGGCACCCCCGAGGGCGCCCCGATGCTGCCGGACTGGGGTGGCCTGGCCGCCCTGACCGTTGCGAGCCTCATCCTCATCGCGATCACGGCCATCACCTTCAAGCGCCTCGAGCCGCAGTTTGCGAAGGTCCTGTGACGCCCGAGCGCGCGCCCGCGACCGACGCCGCCGCTCCCCCGCCGATGGCCGCCGACCGCGGACCGCTCGCCATCCAGGCGACCGGTCTCGGGGTTCGCTACAGCCTGCGCTTCACGAAGAAGACGACGCTCCGCCAGTCGCTCGGGCAGGTCTTCTCGCGCGAGGCGCTCGAGTCGTTCTGGGCGCTGCGCGAGGTGTCGTTCGATGTCGAGCGTGGCGAATCGCTGGCCGTCATCGGCCCCAACGGCGCCGGCAAGAGCACGCTCCTCCAGGTCCTCGCCGGGATCATCCTGCCGTCCGAGGGCACGGTCGAGGTCAACGGCCACATCTCCAGCCTGTTGACGCTGGGCGCCGGCTTCGACCAGGATCTGTCCGGCAACGACAACATCCTGCTCGCCGGCGCGTTCATGGGCCTGGACGACCGGATGGTCCGCGACCTGCTGCCGTCCATCATCGAGTACGCCGACCTCGGCCAGTTCATCGATGCGCCGATCAAGACCTATTCGTCGGGCATGCGCGCGCGACTCGGGTTTGCCATCGCGACCTCGGTCGATCCGGACATCCTGTTGCTCGACGAGGTGCTCGCCACCGGTGACGCCGAGTTCCGCTCGAAGTCGAAGGCGCGCGTCATCGAGCTCGTTCGGGCGGCCAAGGGCATCGTCCTCGTGACCCACGACATGGCCTGGGTCACCGAGTACTGCAACCGGGCGATGTTGCTGGAGAAGGGGCGGCTCGTCGTGGAAGGTGCGCCGGCGGACGTGGTCCGCGTCCACGAGGAACGGTCGGCGCAGCGCAAGGCGGAACGGGCGGCCAAGCTCGGCGGCGCGGGCCTGTGACGGAGCGGCGGCCTGCCGGGCCCGGCGCGGGCGGGCCGGGCGCGGGCGGGCCGGGCGGGTTGCGGGGGCTCTCGCGGCGCGTCGGCACGGAGGTCCGGCGGTATCTGCGCGACCGACGCGACCCGCCGGCCGATCGGGCCCTGCGCAAGCGCATCGTCGCGGACGGAGGCCGGATGGATCCATCGCGGCCGTCATCGAGCGTGTGGGAGCCGTGGCGGGATTCCGTGCTGCGGTCGCGCGTGGATGCCGAGGCGGCGGTCACTGAGGTGGCACGCTGCGGGCTGCCGCCGCACCCGGACGGACCGAAGAACTGGGACCTGCTGGTCGCGCTTGGGACGACGTTGGAGCGCTGTCAGCCTGGTGATCGCGTGCTGGAGGCGGGCGCGCCGGGCTACTCGCGCTACCTGACCTGGCTGTGGATGTACGGCTTCCGGCAGCTCCACGGGATCGATCTCGTGTACGAGTCGCCGGTCCGCCACGGGTCCATCCAGTACGAGCCGATGGACCTGACCGCGACGCGGTTCCGTGACGGCTGGTTCGCCGCCGTGGCGTGCCTCAGCGTGATCGAGCACGGGGTCGACCCGCGGGCGTACCTGCGCGAGATGGCGCGCATCATCCGGCCGGGTGGCGTGCTCATCACCTCCACGGATTACTGGTGCGCGTCGCTGGACCTCACCGACAAGGAGGCCTACGGCGGGCCGGTCAAGGTGTTCGATGCGGCCGGGATCGCGGCGCTGGTTGCCGAGGCGCGGCTCGCCGGGTTCGAGGTGCTGGCGCCGTTCGATCCTTCATGCGAGGAGGCCGTCGTCCACTGGGCGCGCATGGACCTGCGGTACACGTTTGCGAACGTGGTGCTGGTCCGACGTTGAACCTTACCCACCCGGCCGCAGCCGCCGCACCAGGCCCTGGTACGCCTGGGCGGCGATGGGCCAGGCGTAGCGCTCGCGGGCGGTGGCCCGGATGCGCGCTCGCCAGGCGTCGCGCTCCTGTGGACTGCGCTCGAGGATGTCGCTGACCGCG
>JANOTJ010000107.1:0-3045 GCA_031416295.1 Chloroflexota bacterium | reverse complement strand
GGCTGCCGCCTCGAACGCGGCGACCGCGCCCCCGTAGTCGCCAAGGCGCGTGCGGGCGCGGCCGATGAGCGCGTGCAGCTCGATCGCGTCGGGATGACCGAGGGCGAGGGCCGCCGCCGCGTGGTCGATGGCCGTGTGGTTCGCAAAGACCTCCGCGGCCCGCGTGGCAGCCGCGAGATACGCCTCCGCGGCCTCGGCGGTCCGGCCCGCCTCGCGCTCGTGGATGGCGATCCCCGTCCGGCGTCCCAGGTCGTCGCGACCGAGCTCGCCGACATCAAGGCGGAGCGCCTCCGCGACCCGCTGGTGCAGCAGCCGCCGCCGGCCGAGGCCGATGCCCTCGTCCACGATGTCGCGCAGGGCCCCGTGGGCGAAGTCGTAGCCCGCCGGCCCCTCGCGCACGATGGCCCGCGCCACCAGTCGGTCCAGGGCGTCCACGGTCTCCTCCTCTGACCGGCCGCTGGCGTGGCGGACAGTGGCGACGTCGAAGGTCCGACCGATGATCGCGGCCGCGGCCAGGACCTGGGCGGCGGTCTCATCGATCGTTTCGAGTCGCGCGCGCAGGACCGCACGCACCCCAGGCGGGACGGGCGCGGGATCGGCCGACCCGGCGGCGGCAAGGGCCTCCACCAGGTAGAGCGGCAGGCCCTCGGCCGCCTCCCCGATCCGGGCACGCTCCGTGGCCGACAGGTCGGACGGCCCGAGCCGGTCCACGAGCGCGTCCACGGCGTCGGCCGTCAGCCGGTCGAGCGCGAACCGCGTGGTGGCCTCGGCCGCAAGTGCGCCGAGCACGGCGGCCGTCGCGGTCGGGACGTCCTCGTCACGCCAGGCCATGACCAGCAACATCGGGCGGTCGGCCAGGCGTCGGGCGAGGACGGCGAGCACTTCCAGCGAGGCGGCATCGACCCAGTGCAGGTCGTCGATCCAGAGCGCGCCCAGGGCGACGTCCGCGCTGGCGCCAGCGACCAGTATCGCCAGCCCGTCCACGATGGCGCCGACCAGGCGGGCGTGGGCCGTGGCGTCCCCCGCGGCACTACCAGGGGAGCGGCGGCGGGTCCGGTCCAGGGCAGGCACGAGGCGGGCGAGTTCTGCCCTGACGCCCGGCTCGAGAGTCGCCAGGCCGGCCACGGCCGCCGGCTCACGCATGGCTGCCCGCAACAGGTCCACGACCGCCCCATACGCGATCGCGCTCTCGCCGCGATGGCCTCGTGCTGCGAGGACCGTGCCACCGGCCGCGAGGATCCGATGGGCGACTACGTCGCCGAGTCGTGTCTTGCCGATGCCCGCCTCTCCGGTCAGCGCGATGACTCGGCCGTGACCGTCGGCCCCGGTCGCCGCGATCGCCGCCTCGATCGACTGCATCACCCCCTCGCGACCGACGAGCAACGGCGGACCGTCGGGCCGGGCTTGCGGCATCGGGTCCAGGGGGACGACCGCCACGACCGTCGCGGGGGCGACGACAGGTGCCGGCGCCACGGGCTCCTCATCGCGGATGAGCTCGTATCGCGCCGTCGTCGAAGCCAGCGGCAGCACCCCGAGTTCCCGCTCGAGGATCGCCACGCAGGCGCGGTACTGACGCATGGCCGCGGCCCGATCGCCCGAGACGGCAAGCAGGTCCATCAGACGAACGTGCCCGGATTCGTCGAGCGGATCGAGGTCCAGGCGTCGACCCGCCGCTCCGATCGCCCCTCCAAGGTCACCATCCGCCTCGGCCGCCAGCGCCAGCCGGTCAAGCACGGCCAGCACGGAGCGCTCTGTCGCGACCGCCCGCGCCGCCCGCCAATCGTCGAACTCCGGGCTGTCGCGGAGGTTGAACCCGGCCATGAACGGGCCGCGGATCCGATCCGCCGCCGCAGTCAGGACACGCCGATCGTCCGACGTCGCGGCCCGCTCGATCTCCACGAGGTCTACCCGGACCTGCGCCCGATCCAGATCCACCCGCGACCGATCGATACGCAGGACGCCGTCATCGATGACCGCGCGCATCGTGGACAGGGTCCGCCGCAGCGCCCCGCGGGCGGCCATATCGTCCGACTCCGGCCAGAGCAGGGCCGCCAGCTCATCCCGGGCGTACGGTCGGCCATCGGCGGCGAGCAGCGCGAGGATGGCCACGGCCTTGCGGGTATCCACGGCCAGCGGACGGCCATCGATCAGGATCTCCGGCGGGCCCAGAAGGCGGATCTCGAGACGCGCTCTCGCGGAAGGTGCCATCGGCGTAACGGTACCGGTTCCGACCGCCATCCCGTAACGTTCCGGTGACGCTTGTCGTAGAGGATCGCGCCATGAGGTCGATCGCAGGATCCATCGCCGGACACCCACTGATCGCGTCGACGGTCGGCGTCGTGGCCACGGTCATCGTGACCGGGACCGTGTTGGCCGTGGCCGGTGCGCAATGAGCGCAAAGGACCTAAGCCCTCGATCCGCGCGACGTCATCGGTTCCTGCTCGGGCTTCCGTTCGTGGCGACCGCCGTCGAGATCGTCGCGACCGTCGCGACCATCTCGGTGCTGGCCGGCGGCGGGGAGCCCGACGCCTTCGTCTGGCTTCCGATCCTTGGCATATTACTGATCCCATACACGACCGTCGGCGCCCTGATCGAGGATCGGCGACCCGGTCAGGTCGTCGGCCGGATCTGTCTGACGATCGGCCTGCTCCTCGGCGCTGGCGGCCTCCTTTTCATCGGCGGGGTCACGCTCGAATCGCTGCCGGGACAGCCGCCGGCGCTGACCGCCGCCCTGATGTTTATCGGCTCGACGATCCTGTTGCTGGTCCTCTTCCTGGGCGAACCGCTCCTCGTCAGTCGGTTCCCGGACGGACGCGAGCCGGGCCGCTCGGGCGCCCTCGTGGACGGCCTGCTCGCCGTCGCGGGAGCGGTCATGGTCCCCCAGGCTTTGCTGGCAGCCGGCAGTCAGATCGAGGTCCTCGGCGTTGACCCAGACGATCTCGCCACCGTCTTCGGGCTTGTCATCTTCGCCGCGTTCAGCTTGGGATCCGTCCTCGCCTGCGCGGGGCTCGTCCGCCGCTACATCCGCGGGACCCCGATCGCCCG
>JANOTJ010000106.1:0-3122 GCA_031416295.1 Chloroflexota bacterium | reverse complement strand
CGAAGCCCGAGCGTCGCCCGGCCGAGCGGGCCCTCCAGGGTGAGCGAGTCGAGCGACACCGATCGGGCGAGGATCGAGACCGACGAGCCGGGCTTGAGCGCGCGAGCCTCGAGATACGAGAGCAGGCCGGCGTCTTCTTCGGCTTCCTCGGTGATCCGGTAGATGGTCGCCCGGTTGCCCGCCTCGACCTCGGACAGGCGGATCCCGGCCGGGCGCCGCTGCGCGATCGCGGCATCGATAGGGTTGCCGTGGGGGCACGTCTCGGGGTGGCCGAGCAGTTCGTCCAGGCGCGCCTCGACCCGCGGCGAGATCGCCCCCTGCAGACGCATCGCCTCCTCATCCGATTCGGCCCAGCCGAGACCCACGACGCTGGTCAGGAGCCACTCGATGAGGGCGTGGCGGCGAAAGATCGCGTCGGCCGCGGCCCGTCCGGCACCCGTCAGTCGCCATTCGCGCGCATCAGCGTGGTCCACGAGGCCGTCCGCGGCGAGGCGCCGGAACATCTCGCTCGCGGCCTGCGTGGTCACCCCGAGATTCCGGGCGATCTGCGCAGCGGTCGCACGGGTCCCGTTCACGGCTCCGGCGCTCACGCGCAGGGCGAGCAGATACTGCTGAGCGGCGGCGGACAGGTCGCGCGGGTCGTTGCGTCGGGGCATGGCCCGGTCAGGATACGGGACTCGACCCTCGACGCGACTCCTTCACGCCCGCCCAGGCGAAACCGACCAGCCACGCCAGCACGAGCACGATGGCCACGACGACGACCAGCGGCCCGGCGGGACTGACCGTGCCCGTGCCCGCTTCCCCGCCGGTCGCCGCGCCACTCGCCCCGAGGATCAGGGACGCAGGGATCGCGACGGCCAGGACGACCGCAGCCGCGGTGGCGGCCGTTCGCGCCAGCAACGGCACGAGCAGGAGCACAGCCAGGACGACGATCTGCGCCAGTCCGGCGAGAGGCGCGTCGGCGGAGCCGCAGCTCGCGGCGGCTCGGGCGCACCCGCTCAGCTCACCCGCGACGACCCCGATGGCGGCAGCGATCGGCGCCCAGCCGATGACCGCGTAGCCGACCCGCCCGGCGAGGCCGAAACGACCCGGGTCGAGCCACCGATCGCGGACCAGCCCAGGCGGACTCGCGGTGGGCGGCCCAGGACCGAACGCGTCCGTCGGCGATCCCGGCTCCGATCCAGGCCGAGGGTCGGTCGCGCTCGAGCCCGCCGTCGCATCCCACCACGACCCGGTCGTATGGGTGGGCCCGGCGGCGTCCGCAGCGGCCGCAGCGGCCGCGCCGTCGGCCGCAGCATCCGCGGTCGGCTCGACTGGCTGGTCGTCCTGCGGTGCCGGGTCGTCCACGGGCACCGGGCCGTCGGGCGGCACGGGATCGACCGGCGTCGCGAGGTCCGCCGCCGCAAGGTCCGCCGCCGCGAGGTCCGCCGCCGACGGACCGCCCCTGCGAGCCGCCCGCCTCGCCCGGGCCTGGTACTCCGGCCCGTGCTTGCGAGGGTCGGCGTATTCCTTGGGGTTGAGAGTCCAGTACGTGCCCGATGTCGTGCCGTACCACGAGGCGCCACCCCAGTCGGGCTCGAACGGCTCGCGATCCGCCCCGTCGTAGGTCGTGGACCCGAGTGTGGCCAGGTTGGGCGGCCGAACCTCCGCATCGGGGTCCGGGGGTGGCGGGGGCGCGGCATCGGGCCGGGGAGCTGCCCCAGGACGCGTGCGCGGCGGCCGCCCCCGCGAGCCGTACGCCCGTCGCGTGGCCTCGGCCCGGTCCGTCTCCGCCTCCCAGGGTCGACGGGGCGTCGGCGGCCGGCGCCCGCCACGCCCCGCGTCCGCCGCACCCGGGCCTGCGATCGCCTCATACGCCGCCTTGATGGCCATGAACCGCGGCGCGGCCGCTTCCCCCGCCGTGTCCGGGTGATTGGCCTTGGCCAGGCGTCGATAGGCGCGCCTGACCTCGTCGAACGACGCCTCACTGGTCAGCCCAAGGGTGCGATATGGGTCGATCGGGGGAGCCATGATCGGGCGCTGCACTCCTGTTCGCGAGTCGGTGGCCGGCGACGTTCGCCGGCCGATAGGTCAGCCGATCAGCTCGCCGATGGGTGCCAGGTCGAAGTCTGCCACGGCTTCGGCCGCGACCCGCCCGTGCGGATCGAGGATCGCCGGCCGGTAGTACCTCGAAAGCACACGGAGCGCCTGACCGTCGAGAACGCCCGCCTGGCGCAGCGCCTCGATCGACGCCGACCACGTCCCACGGTCGTACCCATCTCCATCTTCGATCTTGACCGCCATCCCGGATGCCTGCGCCCCATCCCTGGAGCCGCTGCGCGGCCCGGGCAGCACCGCGATGCCGCGCAGGCCCTCCATCCCGGCCTTGCTGATGAGCCTGCCCGGGAGCGCCTTCATCAGGGACGTGTCGAGGCGATCGTGCCGACCGGCGACCATCTCGGGCGCCGCCAGCATCGCGTCGCGCACGATGGTCAGGGCAGGCGCGACGGCCGACCGTGGATCCGTGGCCGGCAGCGCAGCCGGATCGGCCAGGAACGCGTAGGCCTGGGCCACCTCGCGCAACCGGAACGCATACGTCTGGACGCCGCAGCCATCGATGCCGGTGCGCAGGCGCTCGGGGCTCGTGGCGAAGGCCCGGGCGACCGCCCAGCGGTACGTCTCCTGAGAGGGATGATCCGGCTGCCAGTACGTCTCGAGGTCCCAGCCGCGCAACCGCGAGAGCAGGAGCGACACCGCGTGCTGGCCCGAGCACATGTGTCGGACGGGACCTGCCTTCTCCCCGTCACGGGCCAGGCGCGAGGCCGTCAGCACATCCAGGGGCATGCCCTCGTTGCCACAGGCGAGCAGCGTCTGGCTCACGCCTGCCCTGCGGAACATGGCCTGGATGGTCCGGACGTGGATGTCCTCGCCGCTGTGCGACGAGGCAAGGATGGCGATCTCGTCGGGCTCGAGCTCGAAGGCTTCGATGCCCCCGGCCTCGATCAGCGCGACGGCGCCGAAGGGCTTGACCGTCGAGCGCAAGTTGACCAGCCGATCGGCATCGCCGAGCTGGCGCACGATGCGTCCGCTGGCGTCGGCCTCGACGATGTCGCCGCGGTGGACGCTCTCCTCGATGCCGTTGC
>JANOTJ010000105.1:0-2545 GCA_031416295.1 Chloroflexota bacterium | reverse complement strand
CGCCTTGCCACCCGCACCTAACGCCGTTGCCGGACGTTCGTTGTGACCCTCGACGACAATGCGATCGATCGGCTCGTTCTCGACGCGCAGGCGGGTGACGCCTGGGCGTTTGGACTCATCTTCGATCACTATCATCTGCCGGTCTATCGCTTCATCGTCAGCCGCGTCCAACGCCCGGCGGACGCGGAGGACCTGACGCAGCTCGTCTTCGTCAAGGCCCTGGAGGCCCTGCCGCGATACGAGTCGCGGGGCATCCCGTTCGGGGGTTGGCTCTTCCGGCTGGCCAGGAATACGGTCATCGATCATGTCCGGACCCGGCACGACCATGCGGATCTGGATGTCGCCGCCGGCCATGCCGGGAAGGACGCGGGGCCCGACGAGGTCACCGTGGCCCGCCAGGAGATGGACCAGGTGGCCGCCGCCCTGGCGGCGTTGACCGACGAACAACGAGACGCCATCACGCTGCGCTTCTTCGCCGGCCTCTCCGCCCGTGAAGCGGCTCACGTGATGGGCAAGCAGGAAGGAACGGTCCGCGGGCTCCAGTTCCGGGCGATCGCCGCGCTGCGGCGGAACCTCGGGATCGACGACGACGACGTGGCCGGACGGGACGATCTCCCGACCCGCCGTCGAGGTGCCCGCTGATGGATGATGCGATGTTCGAATTGACAGCCGGCAACGTCATGCTGCGGCGGCGCATGGATGCGTACGCCGAAGTCCGGCTGTCGCCCGATGCCGCAGCGTCGGCCAACATCCGCGCGCGGGTGATGGCCGCAGCGCACAAACAGGCGGCGCTGACCGCGGCAGGGGCCGGCCTCACGGTCGTGGCCGACGTGCCCACCACGATGGCCCGGGTGGCGGCCCGGCGCGCTCCCGCCAGGTCCCGTCGATCAGCTCGGCTCGCGAGCGTCATGCTGGCCGCCTCGCTGGCGATGCTCGCCGCCGCCGGGTCGACCATGGCGGCTGCGGCCGGCGGCCCGTTGTATGAGGCCCGCCTCGGCCTTGAGTCCCTGTTCCTGCCGACGGAGCCGCCAGCCCGAGCCGTCGCCGAGCTGACCCGCCTGGAAGCCAGGCTGGCGGAGATCGCGGACGCCAGTGCCCGCGGCGACGCCCGTGCCCTGGACGCCGCGCTGCGCGCCTATGCCACGATCGTGGACACCGCCGTGGCCGAGGCGATCGTGGCCGACGATCCGGTCGCGTCCGCGGCGCTGCGAGCCGGGATAGCCCGCAACATCGTGGTCCTGGAGGCCCTCCTGGACCGCGCGCCGGAGGCTGCGACCGACGGCCTGGACCGAGCGATCGAGCGCAGCGGCGTGGCCATCGACGACATCGAGAAGGGTCGGAACGGCAACGGTGGCGGCCCCACCGAGCCTGGCTCGCCTCCGGATCCCGGTGGCCGGCCCGCGGTCACGCCCAGGCCCACCAGGGACCCGGCGCCCACCCCGAAGGCGAGCGACGAGCTCACGGCCGAACCGACGTCCACGCCGACCGAGAAGCCAGAACGCACCCCGAAGCCCGACAAGACCCCACCGGGCCAGGCTCCCGAAGAGCCCAGCGCTCCGGACCGTGCGCCACGGGTAGGCGGCTGACCCAGGGCTGTCATACGCTTCGGGGCATGATCGAACGTTCAGCTTCCGGGTCAGCCCTGCGTATGGACGTCCTGGGTGCCGGCCCCGCGTACAGCGACCGGCCGGGTGCCACCGGGGCCGCGTACCTCGTCCGCCATGCGGCGACCGCGCTCGTCCTTGATCTCGGACATGGCGCATTCACCCGACTGTGCGGTGCGCTCGAGCCGAGCACGCTCGATGCGATCGTGGTCAGCCATCTGCACCCGGACCACTTCATCGATCTCGTCGCCCTGCGCCACTACCTGCGCTGGGAGTTCCAGCCGCCGCGCCGGGTGCGGGTCGTGGCACCCGTCGGCATCGATGTCCGACTTGACGCGCTCCACGCCGAACCCGGGTTCAGTGCCGAAGCGCTCGATGTCGAGACGCTCGTCGCCGGGACCCTGGTCGTCGGCACAGTGGACGTCCAGGCTGCGCGCATCGAGCACACCGACGACAGCTACGGGTTCCGAGTGACGCGGCGCGACGGCGGGCCGGGTCTGGTGTATTCCGGGGACTGCGGGCGGGCCTCCGACCTCAAGCCGCTCATCCGCCCGGGCGACACGCTGCTCTCGGAGGTCTCGTTCGGCGCGGGGCCGGTCAGCCCCGGCGCTGCGCACCTCGATGGGCCGGCCGTCGGGGCCCTGGCCGCGCAGACCGGCGTCGGGCGCGTCCTCCTGACCCACCTCCAGATGGGCCACGATGCCGAGGCCACGATCGCCTCCGTCCGGGCACGGTTCGATGGGCCGGTCACCATGGTTCAGCCGGGTGACGCGTTCGAGATCGCCTGACCGAGGGACGTAGAACGGCCGGGGCGGAGGCCTGGGGGGCCGGCCGGCCGAGCGGGCGAGCCGGCCGCGGTGGGACCGGGCGCGGTTGGCGAGGGGCCGGCGGCCGAGCGGGCGGCCGCGTTAGCCGGGCGAGCGCGCCGGCGGGCGGCTGGG
>JANOTJ010000104.1:0-8862 GCA_031416295.1 Chloroflexota bacterium | reverse complement strand
ATGTCGCGACAGGCGCAGGGTGCGCACGAAGCCCGGGCCGAACAGGACCCGCAGCTCGGACTCCTCGTAGGCATCGTTGCCGGACGTCTGGATGGCGTAGAGGGGACCGGGCGAACCGTCGCCCGTCAATCGAGCGCCGACATAGGCGCCAGCGGACGTGCCGGCCACGAGGTCCCACGTCTGCGTGTCCACGCCACCGGCCGCCAGGCCCGCCAGGACCCCCGATTCCCAGGCGATCCCGGTGATGCCGCCGCCGGCCAGGATGAGTGCGCGGGTCATGCGACCGACCTTCCGACGAAGGACGACATCAGCCGAAGATCGAGCGCGGGCAGTACGCCGTCACGATGAGTCCAGCCATGCGCTATCGAACACTAGAGGCCGAAGGTGAGGCGCAGGTTGTCGAGATTGATGATGAGGTCACCGACGCCGACGGCGATGAGCACGACCCCTCCGATGATCTCGATGATGCGGTGATGCCTCGTGACGTACTGGACGATCTGTCGCTGTCTGGCCCCGGCCAACAGTGACAGGAGGACCAGGGGCAGGCCGAAGCCGAGGCCATACGCGATGAATACGACGATCTTCTGCAACGTGTCGGCGAGGCCGACCGAGAACGCGATGAGCGAGAGCGCGAAGGCGCCCGCGCAGGGCAGCGCCAGGGGGCCCAGGAGCAGCCCGTACACGTACGCTCGTCCGAATGGGTTCGCCACGAACGGCACGCGCATGCCGGGCAGCCGCTCGAATGGGTTGCGACCCGACAGGAGCAGCACCCCGAGGAGGATGAGCAGGCCGTCGACGATCGGGATGATGTAGCCGAGGACGGCGCCGATCGGCACCGCCACGACGACCAGGATGAGCGCGACCGCGAGCATCGTGGTCAGCACGCCCAGCAGGATGATGAGTCCCAGCAGCCCGGTCCCGCGGCGACCGGCCAGGGCAGCCGTGTTCGCCGACAGGTAGGCGAGGAAGCTTGGGTAGAGGGGCAGCAGGCACGGACTCGCCGCGCTTGCCAGGCCTAACGTGAACGCGAGCCAGAGACCATCCAAGTCAGGCTCCGTTGGCCTCCGCCAGGGCCACGATGACGTCTGGGCTCTTGTGCCCGAAGTCCGTTCGGGTGACCGCGCCGTCCGTGCCGATGAGCAGCATCGGGGTCGATGGCGGATTCAGGAACAGGTCCCCGAATTCGGCCGAGAGGGCGCGCGCGACGTCCGTGCTGGCCACGGCGTAGCGACCTTCGAAGCCGTGCCGCTCGCGATAGGCCGCCAGACTCGACGCGTCCTCATTCGGATCGATATCGAGCACGATGAACACGACGCGGCCGGCCGGCAGCCTCGCCAGGGCCGCCTGGACATCGTTCTGCTGCTGGAGGCAGTTCTTGCACCAGATCGCCATGGTCTCCACGATGATGACCTTGCCGGCATGGTCCGCGATCCGGAACGGTTCGCCGGTCGCGACGTCGATGAGCTCCCCGGTCGCCCAAGCCTGATCGAGGATGACGGTCGGCTCGGAGGACGTCGGCGATGTGGCGGATGAGCCGGGGGCGGGGGAGGGCGTCGCCGGGGATAGGGACGGCGCGGCCTTCGACGGCGGCGCGCTGGACGTCGGCGCGACCCCTCCCGTTCCTGTGCAGGCCGCGAAAGCCAGCAGCGCGGAGATCATCAGGACCAGGGGGGCCGAGCGGCGGAGTCGCAATCTCATGGGCACATCATGCGTCAGCCAGATGACGGTTCCGCGTCGCGAAGCCAGGGCAGCCCCCTGTTGAAGAAGTCGACCAGTCGTCGCTCGTACTCGTCTGGCTCGGTGCTCAAAGCCTTCGTGTGCTCGGCACCCTCGACGAACCAGCTCTCGACGTTCCCGCCCTGCGCCCGGACCGCGGCCTCGAGCTGATGGCCGTAGTCGACGCTGACGCGAGTGTCGGCAGTCCCGTGCGTGATGAAGAGCGGGCGTCCGTCCAGCCTCAGGGCCGCGTCGAGCGGGCTGTACGACACGAGATCGTCGCCGGAGATCAGGCGTGCGGTGAGGACCGCCCCAGAGGCGAGGATGGTCGGGTACCCACTGCGGGTCAACTCGGCGTCGATCGCGCTCCCGAGGTCGGCGTAACTCGAGTCCTCCCAGACCGCGGCGATCCCAGGTTCCTGGCCGGCCGCCAGGAGCGACGTGGCGGCCCCAAGGGAGATCCCGACCAGCCCGATCGCCGACGGCCCGATGCCCTGCTCAGCCTGGAGCCAGTCCCACGCGCCCAGCACGTCGTGATACTCATCCGTCCCGGCGGCCCAGCGACCGTCCTCCCTGGTGGAGTCGCCATGGTCGCGGAGGTCGATGAGCAGGACGGAGAAGCCGTTGCGATGGAGCATCCCGGCGGGCAGGAGGACGTCGTGATCACGGCGACACGCCGTGAACCCGTGCACGACGATGACGGCCGGGGCGGAGGCGACGCTCTGTGGTCCGATCGCCGGCAGCCACCAGCCGGCGATCTCGATTCCGGCCTGACGGCTGGGCAGGCGTACCTCGACCGGGGCGGGCATCGCCCACGGGCGGGTGTCCAGGATGCCTGGGTCCGAGAGCGTGAAGGCTTCGGGTGTATTGGAACCCCACTTGCGCTCGCAGTCGTTCGGGACCGAGCTGAGCTTGTCCCAGACGACCACGCTCGCGGCCCCATACGCGAAGACCGGAATGACGATCAGGACGGCGGCAAGGGCAGCGCGACGGCGGGACATGGGTCAGCCTCCTGGTCCATCCGGGGCTGCGGGAACTCTGCATCGAGGCAGTCGAGGAAGACCCGGGCGATACGTTTCGACCTGCGCTGCCTGGTCGTCCACAGCATCCCGACGCGCAACCGACCTGGATGTTGCAGCCGTGGCACCGCCCCTCGTGCGCCGGACGTGACGGCGCTTGGTGATCGCTTCGAGATCCCGACTGCCGACCTTGGCACGGCTGTCCCCGGTGGTGGGTGGACAAGGGCCCGTGTTCCTGGCCACAATACCCATGAGGAGTATCCCACGGGGGAGCCGATCTCGCGCCATCGCCCGTAGTCAGGAGACTGAACGTGCAGCCCACGCGCCCCGACAAGCTCATCGATCCGGTGTGCGGCATGACGGTCGACGTCGCCCGTGCCGAGGCTGACGGTCTCCTGCTCGAGTACGAAGATCGCACGTTTGCGTTCTGCCGAACGGGCTGCCACCGTGCCTTCATGGAGGAGCCTGTCGGCTTCGCCGCCAAGGCCGACGCCGAGGCGACCAACGAGGCGCGTGGGGGCGGGGTCACGGCTGGGCTCCCGGTCATCGACGAGGGCATGCGGCGCTGGTACGAAAGCTGCTCGTGCTGCCTGTCGGATGCCTATCCGGAGGTCAAGGCGCAGTTGGACGCGGAACGCGCGATGGGCGGCGCCGCAGCCCACGTGGGGGCCGGCATCTGCGAGGTCGCCGAGGCAGCCGTCCCGTGACCTGACTTCAGATCGTCAGGCCCGGTCACAGGACCACTCACTCTCTGGCGACGCGCCGTGCTTGCCGTTACGGCAGGCTGGCCAGCGGAATCCACGACGACAACATCAAGGCCGGCGATCATCATGACCTCCCCGGGCCGCGGCCCCTTCAGTGGCAACCGGCTGGGCGGGCAGGTTTGCCGGTCTCTTCGACCGGTGACTCGCTGTCGGACCGGCCTCGTCCATGGGCCCCGTGACCACCATGGCCTCCGACATGCATGAGCAACATCGCGCTGATCAGGCCGACGCTGACCGCCGTCGACAATGAGATGACCCCGGTCAGCACGAGGCCTGCACCAACGATCAGGCCGACGAGTCCTGGGACGAGCCAGCGTGGTCGCGGCCGATTCGATGGGCCTGTCGCGACGGTAGCGGGCGGTCGGAAATGATCGTGGACTTCGGTAGTCATGAGATGGCAACCTCCGGGTGCATGGATCGGACTTCGATGGAGCGCGCGCGTTGACGCGCATGCCCGGGGTCGACATCGATCACGAACGGCATGGCGCGCACTCCTACGTCGTCGGTGCTGATCGATCGAACGCCCACAGGGAGCCGATCACTGAGAGGGCCAACGCTGCGGCGGCCACCAAGAGTGCCGCCCTGGCGTCCAGCGCCACGACCGCCAGCAACGCGATCAGCGGGACGCTGTAGAACCACAGGACGATGGCTGCGGCCATGGGGGGCCCGATGCGGCCCACCTGCCGGCGGATCGCCGCGATCGCGGAGTCCGTGCCGCCATCGATGACTTCGATCCGGCCTCGGAATCGCCCCATGCCGCAGGTGAACCGCACCTCGCCCGGCGCCTGCCCGGGCAAGTCCACGATCGTCACGTCAGATGCGGAGAGGTGGCGGTCCATCCGCGGCGACGAGAAGACGACTCGCTCGAAGCACGCGTCGTCGTCCTCACGATGGAAGATCAGGCGGATCGGGACGCCGGTCCGGGCGTGGATGGTGTCGGGGTGGTATCCGCGGTCAACGACGACGTCGATGACCTGGCGGCCATGATGGTCCGGTCGGGTGGAGACGATCTGCTCGCGCACGGTCAGGACCGGCCGGCCTGCAGCCCGCCGCCCAGCACAAGGATCGCGACGATCACGAGCAGGACGATGGCTCCAGCCACCAACGGATGAGCTGCGATGCCGGCGACGGTCGACATGCCCGTCATCGTCATCATCCCGCCGGCAAGCAGGAGATCGACCGCAAGCAGGATCGCGGCCAGGGCGAGGAGCGTCACGAGCGGATCCGTCATGCCATCAGTCAAGCGGTCCCACCTGAGCGGCGGATGAGGGCACGCTAACGTCGGGCTGAGAAGTCGTGCCTGCCCTGACGGCGCGCGGCGTCCGGATGGCACGCACCGGCAGCGGCCAGCGATGTGCGCGCGGGATTGATCACCTCGCACTTCTCGACCAGGCACCCCGGCATCGATTCGCCGCCCCCTCGGGAACAACGATCAGATCGATCGCTGGAGGCAAGGTGACCTGGGCGGGCTGGAAGGACAACAGCGGCGAATACGTGGCCGTCATCCGCTTCATCAACCCGCTGAAGCTGTCATCTCTCACGCGGCGCTCAGGCGCGACTCACGTGCCGCTCAGCTATGGGTCCCACCGTGGATGACCACACGCACGGAGGCTGTTGAGATGAAGCTTGTCGCGGGACTCGTCATCGCAGGCACCCTGATCGTTGCCATCGTGATCGTCGCGGCTCAGCAAGGCGCCGCTGGAGATGGCGGCCAGTCGGACCGGATCGTCTTCGAGGACTTGCGCTTCGTGCCGAATCGGCTCGATGCCAAGGTCGGCGTCCCCCTCAGGGTGCGCCTGACCAACAACGGCACGGAGCGTCACGACATCAACTTCAGTTCGCTGCACATGCCGGGCCTCGAGGGCGTGCAATCGATCCTCGAACCCGGCGAGACGCGGATGATCACGTTGACGTTCAACGAGCCAGGCACGCATAGCTTCGTCTGCTCCCTGCCTGGCCACGCTGCCGCCGGGATGACCGGTGCGGTCTTCGTCACCCCATGACGATCGACATCATCGCCTCGGACCGCGCGGACCTTGTCCGCCTCGCCCCCCGGCTGATCTCGCCAGCGCGACGAAAGCCGAGGCCGACGATCGAGCGCCCCATCCACGTCGAAAGGACCCGTTCATGACCCGCCAGCGCGACACGTCTCACTCCGACACCCATCGTCCGACCGGGCCGTCAGGCCATCGGGTCACCCAGGAAGGGCCGCCCCCTGGAAGAAGGCTTCGCACGATCGCTTTTACCGCGATCGCCCTCAGCGTAAGCGCGCTTGCGCTGGCGCTCGTCGTCGGCCGCCTCGTGCCGCCGGCCGCGACGGACGTGACCGCGGTCCAGGTGCACGCCAGCATGGGTGGGTTCGATCCGCCGGCGTTGACCGTCAAGGCCGGGCAGACCGTCAGGGTCGAATTCAGCAGCATGGATACCGCTTTCCACAGTGATGGAGGCGGATGGCACCAGTTCGCCATCGACGAACTGGACCTCGACTGGCAGGTCGGTCCGGAGAGCAGCGAGGTGTTCGAGTTCACCGCCCCGGCGACCCCCGGCGCGTACGCCTTCTACTGCGATATCTGCTGCGGGGGCAAGGAGAATCCGTCGATGCAGGGTGAGCTCACGGTGACCGTCTGATGCAGGCGATGGACGGCCCCGTCGCTCGCCCACGCCTGCTCATGTTGATCGCGGCCGGCGTGGTGACGGCCTCAGCCTTCGCCGTTTTCTTCGCGAGCCCGAGCGCCGCAGGCCACGCGACCCTCACCGATCTCAGCCTCCCGGTCATCCTCACCGCGGGGTTCCTGGATGGCTTCAATCCTTGTGCGTTTGGCGTCCTCATCCTGTTTGCCACATTCGCCCTCGGGCTCGCCGCGCGCCAGTCGCTTGCGGCGGCCGGGCCGGGCGGGACGCCGGACACCCGCGGCGCCAGCCGCATGGTGCTGGGTCTTGGGATCTTCTTCGTGCTCGGCGTCCTCGTGACGTACTTCATGCTCGGCCTCGGGCTCCTGACCACCATCAGCTCCCTGGCGGACTTCGGCGCCAACCACCTCCCAAGTCGGATCGCGGCCCTCATCGCCATCGGCCTGGGACTGTGGATGATCCGAGACATCCTGCTGCCCGATGCGTCGTGGAAGCTTGAGGCTCCGCAGGCGATGCACGGTCGGATGCGTGACTGGGCCCGGACCAGTTCGCCCGTCGCCCTGTTCGGCGGCGGTGTCCTCATCGGGCTGTGCACGGTGCCGTGCAGTGGGGCGGTATATCTCGGGGTGGTGGCCATGCTCGGTGCGAGCGGGACCGTCACGGCCGGCCTCGGGGGCCTCGCCCTGTACAACCTCGCCTACATCACGCCGCTCGTGGCATTGCTCGTGCTGGCCAGCCGGCCTCGGCTGATCCGGGTCATCAACCGCTGGCACCTGGAACACGCCGGCGGCACCAAGGTAGTCCTGGCGATCGTGACCCTGGCCCTCGGTTTCGCGATCCTGCTGACGGTGTGAATCGGGTCAGACCTCGGGACCGGCACCGCCAGGGATGCGCTACCCGCGACGTTCAGGATGTCGGACCCCTCAAACGGTCGTCCCCAAGGGCTCGCCTCGCCTGCTCGAACTCGGCTTCGGTGATCTCGCCACGGGCGAACCGTGCTCGGAGCATGCTTCTCCTGTACAGATCCGCCAAAGTCCGGCGGGTACGGTCATCCTTGCAGCCGCACCTGAACGAGCGATGCGGACCAGGGTCAAGAAATGGTCAAGTTCCCGAAGGATCAGCCCGGTCGGCCGTCGCGACCCGGTTCATTCGCCAGCCCCGAGGGACCCGATGACCCGACGAAGTCGCTCCTCGGCCTCCGCCGCCACCGCTTCCACTTCCGGGTTCTCCACCAGGCCCATGACGGCTCGCGGGTCCATCGCCTCGACGATCGTCTGGCCGGCGTCTTCCCGGAGGACCACGTTGCAGGGAAGGAGCGCACCGATGGATGGATCGCCTGGAGCGCGCGATGGGCCAGCGCAGGGTTGCACGCTCCGAGGATCAGATATGGCGCCTGTTCGATGCCCAGCTTGGCCTCCAGCGTGGCGGCGACGTCGATCTCGGTCAGGACGCCGAAGCCCTCGGCTTTCAGCGCGGCCTCGACCAATGGCCGGGCTTCGTGCACCGGGAGCCGCAGTGCGCCCCCGAAGGTATAGGCGGACTTCAACATCTCTGGAACCTCGCGATGACGACGACAGAGGGCCTGCCGAATGCCTGGGGGAGGGGCTGCACCGGTGGCCAGCGGGGATGGCGAGCGGCCGGCCGCACCTTCTCAGGCCGGCCTCATCCCGCACTCAGTTTCGCAGAGGACGATCGAGTCCGGCCGTCACGACAGGCTGATGCCACCGTGGTCGATTCCACTCTACGACATCAGTGTCGTTATGCGGCATGGTACGCATACATCGCACAGGGAGCAGGCAGTGATCGCCAGTGTCTTTGAAGCAGGGGGTCTCCTGCGCGCCAGCAGCGCCGCGGGACTCGAGGCATACCTACGGCGTCAGCGCGGGATCCACGAGGTGGAGGCTAATCCCGTCTCGCAGACCGTTTCCGTCCACTACGACGAGGCGGCACTGACAGCGGACGACGTTCGAGCACTCATCGAGCGCTTCGGCTGCACGTGTGGCGGAGAGGTCGTTCCGTGTCGCCTGTGCCGGGATGAGCGTCCGGCCGTCATCGGCAGCACGGTCGCGCCGCGTGCTGCCCGCGAAGCCACCGCCGAGCATGCCGGCCACGCGATGGCCGCCCCGGCCGCGGGGGCGCCCGTCCAGGGCGAGATGGCCCAGATGGCTCATGGGATGGGCCACGGCGGCGGCATGACCATGGACGAGATGGTCCGTGACATGCGGAACCGCTTCATCGTCGCGTTCATCCTGGCCGTCCCGATCTTCCTGTACTCGCCCCTCGCGACGGAGGTCTTCGGCCTCCGCCTCGGGACCCCGTTCGGGATGGATCCCAACATCCTGGCCTTCCTCCTGGCCACGCCCGCTGTCGCGTGGAGCGGGAAGATGTTCTTCGTCGGCGCGTATCGGGCTCTCCGCAATCGGACGCTCGACATGTCCGTCCTCGTCGCGCTGTCGGTCGGGAGCGGCTATCTGTTCAGCGTTGCGGCGACCTTCCTGTTCGAGGGCGAGGTCTTCTACGAGGCGGCCGTCGTCCTGCTCACGTTCGTCCTGTTCGGCCACTGGCTGGAGATGCGGGCGAGGGCCGGTGCGTCGAACGCGATGAAGGCGCTCCTCGACCTGACGCCGCCCAAGGCGACCGTCATCCGGAACGGGGAACCGATCGAGATCCCGACGGCGGAGGTCGTCATCGACGACATCGTCCTGATCAAGCCCGGCGACAAGGTCCCGGTC
>JANOTJ010000103.1:0-3091 GCA_031416295.1 Chloroflexota bacterium | reverse complement strand
CGGCGCATCCCGACGCAGCTCATGGAATCCGGCACTGGCCTCGTCGTTGCGATCGTCAGTTGGGTGGCAGTGGTCAGCGATCTGACCGTTGATGGCCTGGTGTTCTTCATCGCGCTGGCCGCCTACATCGTTGTCCGGCAGGGTCTGTTGCGGCTCCGCGAGGAATCAAGGCCGTTCTCCTGGCGGAGGAGTGCGTCAGCGCGTCCGGCGAACCCGTAGGCAGGTCTGGGCCGCGGTCTGCCACGTGTGCGGCGGGCACCCATGACGCATCATGGGCCCGTGATCGAGACCGCCGACGTCATCGTCGTGGGTGCCGGAGTGCAGGGCGCAAGTCTCGCCTTCCACCTTGCCCGGCGTGGCGCGCGGGTCCTGGTCCTCGAGCGCGAGAGCGTGGCCGCCGGCGCCACCGGGCGCTCGTCAGGCTTCGTGCGCATGCACTACGACCTCGAGAGCGATGCGCGTCTCGCGTGGGCGTCCTTCCCGTATTTCCGCGCCTGGCAGGACCTGGTGGGTGCCGGTGACTGCGGCTTCGTGCGAACGGGATTCCTGCAGGTCATGCCCGATGCGCTGGAGGACCAGGTCCGCGCCAACGTGGAGATTCAGCAGCGCATCGGGATCATTACTCGGATCGTCGAGCCGGCCGAGATCGCTGGTCTCGTCCCCGGTGCGGTGACGGAGGACATCGCCGTCGCCGTCTACGAGCCCGAGTCGGGCTACGCGGATCCGTCGGGGACGGCGGCGGGGTTCCTCGCCGCCGCGCGAAAGCTTGGGGCACGGCTCGTCCAGGGCTGCCGGGTCAGCGCGGTCGTGGTCGACGGTGACGCCGTCGTCGGGGTCGAGACCGACCGCGGACGTTTCGCCGCTCCGACGGTGGTCGATGTGGCCGGCGCCTGGGCCGCGGGGCTCGCCCAGACCGTCGGGGTCGACGTCCCAGTGGAGGCCTGGCGCCACGACACCGCCTATTTCGGGCTCCCGGCGGGCCGGGGACCTGACTTTCCGATCGTCATCGACGAGATGAATCAGGTCTACTTTCGGCCGGAGGGCCAGGACATGATGCTGGTGGGGCTGGAGGCCGGCAACGAGATCGGGGGGTCGCCGGACCGACCACTGTCGTCGCCGGGCCAGGCCAGTGTCGAGGAGATGGTGAGGCGGATCTGCGCCCGGGTTCCCTGGATGGCCGAGGGCACGTTCCGGACGGCCCACGGCGGCCAGGACGGCATCACGGCCGATCAGCGTCCGATCCTGGGGGGTGCGGGACCGGATGGCTTCTACCTCGCCTGCGGCTTTTCGGGCACCGGCTTCAAGACCGCTCCGGCGATCGGTGCGTGCCTCGCCGAACTCATCCTCGATGGCCGCTCGACGACCGTCGACATCTCCGGGTACTCCCTGGATCGGTTCGCCGAAGGCCGGCTCCTCGTCGGCGACCACCCGTACGGCAAGCTCTGGCGCTGACCGTCCGTCGGACCCCTCGACCCGGTCGGGCCGTCGACTTCTGGGCCGTGCGGTGATGCGTATCGGGCCGCACGCGGGCCACATCCAACCGCATCCCCGCCCGGGGTCCAAAGAGGGCAGGTTCAGCAGCGATGGCACGTCGACGCACCGGCACAAACACCCGCGGTCGAAAGGTCCGCCATGGGACCACCTCGGGCCCCCCCCGACGACGCCGCGCGGGGTGAGTGGCAATGGCTCCGAGGCTCCCGGACGCGTCGCGACCTCGACCGCACAGGCCGAGGATCCACATGCGCTCGTCGTGACGTACCGGATGGATCCGGGCGAGGTCGGCGACCCGTACACCGCGACCATCCGGGTCCGACCGCTCCGGGGCTCACGGCTGATGCGCTCACGGCAGAGGACGACCGCTCGATGGCCCGATCCCTTCTCGTTGCATCCGGGCCAGGCGTCGGCGGCGCGCGGTCTTCACGAAGGCCATCCACTGGAGGACGGCGACGGTGATCCCCATGGTCAGGAGAGGCCAGCGAAACCAGTTCTGCGGCGGCGGCTCCCGGTGGAATGACGCCGTGTAGTGGATGAACAGGAAATAGGCTGCGTGCAGCACGGCGAGGTAGAAGATCACGTGGGCGCCCTGGTGTACCCACTTCCAAGCCTCGGGGCCGAGTGTTCTCACAGCCCAGTTGGAAGAAGTGGCGGCCAGGACCAGCATCCAGGCCAGGGCCACCAACCCGACGAGGTTGGCGAGTCCGAACCCGGGCTCAAGCCGAAGCGTACGCCCGAGTTGGGCGACGAACTCGTAGCCCAACAGGCGGCCGGGATCCCACTGCACCCAACCGTCAAGGACAAGCACGGTATGGACGAGTGCTGTGACCGCGCTCCACACGCCACCCTCCCGCCGCCAGGGCAGGATGCGACCGAGGGGACGCCATAGCCGAGCAGCGGGCCCGAGAAAGAGACTGGCAAACAGGAGCACGATGGAGGCATCACCGAACGCCCGCCACAAGCGCATCTCTGGATCCCAGTCCATGCGTCCCAACCAGAAACCTGCCACCAGCACAGCGGCGATCGCCGCGGTGCCGGCATGGCGAATCGGGGCTCGGCGTCGCGAGTCTGGGCGCCTGGGCACTCGGGCCTCCGACCGTCGTCGCACCGCTCGACGGCTACTGATGCGCGTCCCGTGCGGCGAACACGGGCCGTGACCCACGCAACCTCGATCGACCATCCATAGCAGGGCCAATGTTACGACAAGGGTGTCGTAGTCGTGAGCCGCCGACATCCTCGGCCGCCGGTGCCGACCGGCGCGGCAACCGTGACAACCTGAGTGGCGCCGGACGCGCGGAGAGGGCCGCGATCAACGTCGCGCGCGAGACTTGGCCCGTCGACGCGCGACGAGGGTCACGACGACCGCGAGCGCCAACGCGGTCACGGTCACGGCGGTCGCACTCTCCGTCCAGAACTGGTCAGGGAGCAGCTGGACCAGGCGCTGCGTCCGCGGATCGAACGTGAAGTTGCCCTGGGCGAAAAAGACCCGATGGAAGAGCAGGAAAACCGCGTCGAAGAAGAGCACCACCGCGATGCCGATGACCGCGCCGATGGCGACCAGCACGCCGGACCCGGCCGCGACGGCTCGCCACGGCCA
>JANOTJ010000102.1:0-5168 GCA_031416295.1 Chloroflexota bacterium | reverse complement strand
GCGAGCTCCGGGGTCGCGCCCGCCTCGAGCGCGTCGTAGACCTCGTACGCCTCCTCGAGCAGGTGCTTGCGCAGGGACTGATGGGTCTGCTCCCGATCCCACGGGCAACCGTCCGGCGCGCGCAGGCGAGCGCTGATGGCGGGCATCGACCAGGGTCCCGCGACGGCCGCCTCGGGCGCGATGGGCGCGAGATACAGCGGGCGCGCGAGATCGGCCTCGGTCAGTGTCCCGACCCTGGTCACGTCCTCGGCTCCGAACCGCCCGACCGGGTGATCGGCCGGATAGGCGCGGGCGAGGACCGCGAGGGGGTCCCTGCCACGCGGCCCGTGACGACCGGGCAGGGCCGTCGGCAGGGAGGTCTGGAGGGCCGTCGTCGCGCCGGTCGTCGCGCCGGTCGCAGCGCCGGTCGCAGCGGGTTCCCTCACGCCGAGGAGCACAGCCGGCATGATGAGCATCGGCCGGGACGCCTCGAAGGGCGACTCGATCAGCCGTTCCGCGGCAAGGATCTGGACGCCAGCCGTCGGGTCCAGGGCGAAGCGGAGTCGCGCCTCGGCCAGGAGCGCGTCCAGCACGTCCGGCCTTAGCCGGCGCCGGCGCCGGCGCCGATCGTGGGATCGCGCTCGATCGCGACGGCTTCCTTCTTGGGCGTGTACCAGTCGGCGAAGGCGGTGGCCTTGATAGTGTCGAGCTGCCGACCCTCCGGGGTGCGAGTCTCCTCGGCGATGACCTCGTACAGGTACAGCCCGTCGCCGGTGATGTCGACCACGATCGAGGTCTTGCCGATGGTGGCCCCGAAGATCGCATCGGTCAGCGTCTCGTCAAGCTGGCCCTTGCCGATGAACCCGAGTGCACCACCGCGGCCCGCGGTCTCGGCCTCGGAATTGTCTCGGGCAAGGGCCGCGAATTCGGCGCCCCCGTCCGCCTGCGTGCGCAGGAAGTCCATCCGCTCGGCGTCGGTCGGGTGATACATGATCTGGGCGATGTGCCAGCCGAACTCGGTCTTGAATGGGCCGACGATCTTGCCGTCGGGCAGGTCCGGGACAAGGACGGCGTCAAGGAACGTCTGCACGAATTCGGTATCCGCCGTGATGTAGCCCAGCTTGCCGCCCGAACCCGTGACGCCGCGGGCGCTCTGCTCGTCGCTCTCCGCGCGCGCGATGGAGTCGAACAGGGCGGGGTCCGCGGTCAGCCGGGCGAACGTCGCGTCGGCGTCCTTCCTGGCCTGCTCCCAGGATGGATCGGTGTCCGGGATGTCGCCACCCGATGCGCCGCGCGGGTCGTCCTTGGGCGAGTACAGGATGTGGCGGACCTTGACCGCCGAGTCCGGGAGGGGGGCGGTCGGGGCGGCGCTCGCAGCGATGTAGATCTCGCGCACGTCGCGCTGCAACCCGGGCTTGGTGGCCTCGGCGACGACCTTCTCCTCGAGCTTCTGGCGGATGACGTCGCCGCGCACGACCGCCCGGTACTTGTCGATGTCGACGTTCTCGTTGGTGAGCTTGTCCTCGTAGGCGCCATCCACCGACTCGGGCGCGATCTGGGTGACCCGGCCGATGCGGAAGATTCCGTCCTCGCCCTCGATGACGTCGGTGGGAGCATCCTGGGCGACAGCGAACAGGGCCTCGAGGAATGCCTCGTCGGTCCGGGTGTCCTCGGCCGCGAGCCAGCCGAGGTCGCCCGCCTGCTGGGCCGTCGCGGTGTCCGTGGAGATGGTCCGGGCGATCTCGTCCCAGGCCGCGCCGCCGCGCAGGTCGGCGACGGCCTTGTCGGCGATCGCGCGAGCCGCAGCGATCTGGGCCGTGGTCGGCTCGATGGCGCCCTCGTCGGTCACGGGCGCGACCTCGATGATCCACCCGTGACGGGCCTCCCTGGTCGTCGCCTCCAGGGCGAGCCGGGCGTCGACGTCGGCGTCCGTGACGCTGATGCCCTCCCCGGTCGCGAGGTTCGCCTGGATGCGGTTGTCGATGATGCGTTCCAGCGCGATGGCCACGACCTGGTTCTTCTGCCGGGCGATGGCCTCGAGCTGGAGGTCGCGCTCCGCTGCCGTCAGCTGGCCGGCCACGAACTGGTCGCTGGTCCGTCGCTCGGTCTCGGTCAGGCGCCAGCTCTCGATGACGATGCGCTCACGGAGGTCGCTGCGACTGATGGCCTGGCCGTCGACGCTGCCGACCGAGGCCAGGTTGTCGTCGTAGTACCTGAGGGCGATCGCCCCGAACAGGATGACTAGTGCCGCGACCACGACCAGGCCGAAGCCGATGTTCGTGAAGAAGTTCCGTCGGTCGCGGCTCTCCCAGGCGGGCTTGTGCGTGCGCTTGACGACGGGCTTGGCTCGAAAGGTCATGGGTGTCGTTGGATCCTGTGGCAGTGGACGACAAAGGGCCGGCTCGGGCCGGGCATGACGATGGGCCGCGGTATGGTACTACGCGTCCCCGGTGAGTCGGTCCACGAGCGCAAGGTAGCCCTGCGACTCGTGCTCCCAGGCACTCTCCGCGACGATGGTCGCAGTCCGGGAGGTGGCCGCCTCCCGCGCGAGCGGATCGTCCGCGAGGGCGAGCACCGCGCTGGCCAGCGCGTCCCCGTCGCCGGGCCGGTAGGCGGTCACGGTGCCCGGCGGGAATGTGCGCTCGATCATCGGCAGCGCCGAGGCGACGACAGGTTTGCCCATCGCGGCGTACTCGAAGACCTTGGTGGACAGGCTCATGTCGGTGAACGGGTCGTGGCGGGTCGGGGCCAGGCCGATGTCCGCCTCCGCGACCCGGGCCGGCACCTCGTCGATGGGCACGCGGCCGTGGAAGACCACGCGCTCGGCAACGCCAAGCTCCGCTGCGAGCGCCGCCAGCCCTCGCTCGGAATCGCCCCGGCCGTACACGTCCAGGACGACGGCCAGATCCGGCCGATCAGCGGCGATGCGGGCCACGGCGGCGATCGCGATGTCCAGCTCGTAGGTCGGGGTCAGGGCGCCCGTGTAGATGAGGCGCAGCCGACCGTCGGCACGGAACGGGCGACGCGGGTACGCGGCCGCATCGAAGCGCCCGAGCGACGGGCTGTTGATGACCACACCGACCCGCGAGGGCCGGACGCCCAGGCCGATGAGCCGATCGCGCATCGGGTCGTTGACGGTGATCGTGTGCGTGGCGGCCATGACGGACAGGCGCTCCTGGAGGACGAGGGCGCGGTGGACCAGCGGATGGGCGGCGCGCGGGAAGCGGCTGCGGAAGAACTCGGGCATGGCCTCGTGCAGGTCGAGCAGGACCGGCACGCCGACGAGCCGCAAGGGCAGGGCCGCGAAGACCAGGAAATCGGGCAGTGAGTGGACCTGCACGAGGGCGAAGCGGCGGCGCGCATGCAGACGGACGGCTTCCACCGCCGCCCGTGCGAAGAAGGCCAGGTATTCGCGCAGGTACGTGCCGATGCCCGCGCCCTGGTGGCGCTGGACGTCAAGCTGGCGGACGTCGATGCCGGCTACGTCCAGGCGCGCGTCGCCACCGGGTGGACGCAGGCCGATGACGGTCACCGGCCGTCCGGCAGCGACCAGGGCCTCGGCCTCGCGACGGACACGCGGATCCTCGGCCACGTAGCTGTGGACGATCATCAGAACCGGCCTCCGCGCGACGGGATCACGGCCGCCGGGGCCGCTTGGGCCGCCGGTGCCGGACGGGCCGCCGGTGCTGCTTGGGCCGCCGGGGCCGGACGGGCCGCCGGTGCGGCTTGGGCCGCCGGGGCCGCTTGGGATCGCCGCCATGGTCAGGTCGCCTGGGACCAGCCGGCCCCCAGCCGCAGGACCTGCCGCTCGCGCGTGGCGTGCCCGCGTGAGCTGTCGACCGTATCGACCACGAGCGCGGCGCGCGCGTAGACACTCGGCCAATCGATGGCGGCATGGGCGGTCACGACCACGATGACGTCGGCCCAGTCGAGCAGCACATCGAGGTCGGTCTCCTCGCGCACGACGTCGTCGCCGTCCTTGAAGGTCGCCACGTGCGGGTCGTGGAAGCGGACGTCCGCGCCGCGACCAGCGACCAGGGCGATGACGTCCGCCGCCGGGGAGTTGCGAGCGTCGCGCACGTTCGGCTTGAAGGCCACGCCGAGGATGCCGACCTTCGCGCCCTTGAGCGCCCGACCGCGATCGTTGAGTGCCTCGGCGACCAGATCCACGACGTGCCGGGGCATGGCGAAATTGATGTCGCCAGCGAGCTCGATGAAGCGATCGATGAAGTCGAACTCGCGTGCGCGCCAGGCGAGGTAGTACGGATCGACCGGGATGCAATGGCCGCCGACGCCGGGCCCGGGGGTGAAGCGCATGAAGCCGAAGGGCTTGGTCGCCGCGGCGTTGATGACCTCCCAGACGTCCAGGCCCATTCGCTCGCACAGCAGGGCGAGCTGGTTGACGAACGCGATATTCACATTGCGGAAGACGTTCTCAAGGAGCTTGGACAACTCCGCGGCGTCCGGCGACGACATCGTCACGACCCGGTCGTTGATGTGCCGGAGCAGGGCCGCCGCCCGTTCCGTACCCTTCGGCGTGGTCGCGCCCACGAGCCGCGGCACGCCCTTGCTGGCACTGGCCGGGTCGCCCGGGTTCACGCGTTCGGGCGCGAAGGCAAGGTCGAAGTCGGTGCCGGCGCACAGACCGCTTTCCTCGAGCACCGTGCGGAAGGGGCCGGTGGTCGTGCCCGGGAACGTCGTGGACTGGAGGATGACCAGATGGCCGGGGCGCAGCGCCCCCTTGATGGTCCTGGCGGCGGCGAGGACCGGGGCGAGGTCAGGATCCTTCGTCGTGGTGATCGGCGTCGGAACGCACACGAAGATGGCATCGGCGCCGGGCAGGTCCGCGGCATCCGAGGCGACCACGCGCAGGCCGCCCGCGAGGGCGTTCGCGAGGCGCTCGTCCGAGACGTCGTCGATGGGCGACGAGCCCGCGTTCAGCTCCGCGACGCGGCCGGCGAAGGCATCGATGCCTTCCACGGTCAGGCCGGCCTCGGCGAAGGAGATGGCCAGCGGCAGCCCCACGTAGCCAAGGCCGATGATGGCGATGCGCCGGTCCTGCTCGGTCAAGAAACCCTCCTGCGATGTCGGTTTTGAGGATAGCGGTCGCGAGAAGCACAGGTCAGGATCGGGCCCGGGCGCACGCGGCCGAGGGCGCATGCGGCCGAGACGACCCGACCGGGCACGCG
>JANOTJ010000101.1:0-3787 GCA_031416295.1 Chloroflexota bacterium | reverse complement strand
CGGCTGCCGCGACCGCTCGCACCGGCACCGCCGGTTCCACCAGGACGTCGATCGTGCCGCCACAGGCGAGGCCGACGTCCCAGGCCTGCTCGTCGCTGATCCCGTAACGGATGACCCGGGCGTTGCCGGTCGCGCGGGCGCGCTCGATCTCCTCGGCCGCCGCGCCCTCCACGCAGCCGCCACTGACCGAGCCCGCGATCCGGCCGTCGGCCGCGTACAGCAGGACGGCACCCTCGGGCCGCGGAGCTGACCCGAACGTGCGGACCACGACGGCACGGCCGACGGCCGCCCCCTGCCCTTGCCAGGTCGCGAGTGTGTCGAGCAGTTCCTTCATCGCAGGGGCCTCGCGCTATCCGGGTTTGCGGCCCGTCCGCCGATCACGTCCGGCCGGACGATGGTCACCGGATCGGCGGTCGGAGCAGTCGGGACGGCGGCATGGGCGGCCGCCTCGGAACCTCGTCGCGTGTCGGACGAGCGTACGCCGCCCAGGATCTCACCGAGGCGCTCGAGGCTCGCGACCGTGCCCGCCGGCAAGAAGTCGTCGATGTACGGGAATGCCGCGCGCATCCCTCCGGCGAGTGGCTGATAGCCGGGCGTGCCGGCCAGCGGGTTCAGCCAGATCAGTCGATGGCAGTTGCGGCGCAGGCGCGCGGTCTCCGCGGCCACGATCGCCGGGTCGCCGCGGTCCCAGCCGTCGGACACGACGACCACGACGCCGCTGGTGCGCAGCGTGCGGCGGGCCCAGTGCTGGTTGAACTGGCGAAAGCTCTCGCCGATGCGCGTGCCGCCGGCCCAGTCGTTGACCGCATCGGCGACACGCGCCAGGGCCCGATCGCGATCCCGGTCCTTGAGCAGGCGCGTGACCCTGGTCAGGCGGGTCCCGAACACGAACGATTCGGTCCGGACCTCGCTGGCGGCCGCCAGCGCCTGGACGAAGCGCAGGAGCAGCCGCGAGTGCCGCTCCATGGACCCGCTGATGTCGCACAGGACGACGAGCGAACGCGGCTCCTTGATCTGGCGCCGCCAGACCCAGGTCAGCAGCTGCCCACCCGTGCCGAGGTTGCGTCGGAACATCGCCCGAGGCGCCAGCCTCCGGCCATGGGAATGGAGCTCGTAGCGGCGCGTTCGACGTCGCTCGAGGCGCGGCACCAGGGCGTCCACCAGGCGCTCGGCCTCCCGAAGTTCGGCAGGGGTCATCCGGTCGAACTCCCGGTGGCGCAGCAGCTCCCCGCGCGAGTACGCGTCGGGCGCGACCACGATGCCCTCGATCTCCGCGTCGTCATCGGAGGCGTCGTCGGACGCGGACGGCATCGGGATGCCGCGCTCGTCGCCCTGCTGTTCGGTGTGCTGGTCGCCGGGCATCGGCTGGGTCTCGCCGGCCGCTTCCTCGCCGTCCATGTCCTGCTCGGCCGGGCGCTGGAGCGCGGGCGCCTGGAAATCGCCCTGGCGCCGCGTCCGCTGCTTCCACCATCGATCGAACACGGCGTCGTAGGTCGGTCGATCGTCGCGGCGGCGACAGAAGATGGCCTCGCCGGCTGCGCGCACCTGCTCGCGTTCGCCCATGTCCACGAGGGGCAGGGCGCGGGCATAGTCCACGGCCGCGCCCAGATCGATGTGCAGGCCCGCCGCCCGCAGCGCCCGCCCGAAGCCGACCGCCTCGTTGAGCAGCCGCCGCCCATCGACCTCCGGCCCCCACGGGGCCTTCACGATGGCGGGATCATCCGGCAGTGACATGTGCGGACTGTGCCACGACTCCGGTCCGTGTGTGACGCGCGCGGCGCCGATGCCGAACTTCGTGTGCTGAGGCACGCAGGGAACCTGGTACCGGCCCGTAACAACCAGCGTTCACGCGCGTCGAAATGGTGTTGCCGATCCGGGCAGCAGTGTTGGCGCCGAGGCCACACCGAGACTCGGGGAAACGGCGAGCGTCCACAGGAACCGCCACAGACTGGAGGGGTGCCCACGGCAATGCAAGCTTCAAGGACGTCGTGCGACTTTCACGATCAGAAAGGCATCAAATGAAACGCTTTGGCATCCTCATCAGCCTCTTCATGGTGGCTGGCCTCGCCTTCGCCGCACCGGTGCTGGCAGCGGCACCGGGCAATGACGACATCGGCAGCCCTACCGTCGTCGGTTCGCTGCCGTACGCGGATGGCCCGGTCGACACGACCGAGGCGACGACCGGGGCGACCGATCCCGGCTTCTGCTTCGACCCGGGCGCGCCGGACCGCTCGACGGTCTGGTACTCCTTTACGCCCACGGTATCCGATTCATACTTGGCCGACACGTTCGGCAGTGACTTTGACACGACGCTCTACGTCGGCACGCCGAACGGCTCAGGTGGGATCGACGTCATCGGTTGTGTCGACGACTCGAACAGCCTCCAGTCGGCGGTCCGCTGGGATGCGCTCGCCGGCACGACCTACCTGTTGATGGTCGGGACGTGCTGCGGGGGCGGCATCGTCGGCGAAGCTGGTGGCGGCGGGTCGCTCACGTTCCACGTCGACGTCGCGCCCCCACCTCCGACGGTCGATCTGACCGTGGACGGCACGGGCTCGTTCACATCGGCCGGGACGGCCAGGATCCGGGGCACGATCGCGTGCTCCGGTGATGTCCAGTTCGTGGAGATCCACCTCGAGGTTACCCAGCGGGTCGGTCGGTTCATCATCCGCGGATTCGGCGGGCAGTTCTACGAGACCTGCTCAACGTCGCCGACGCCGTGGTCCATCGACGTCGCGAGCGAGAACAACAGGTTCGGCGGTGGCGCCGTGCAGGTCAACGCCTTCGCATTCGCCTGCACTGCGATCGAGTGCGCCGACGACTCCGTCAGCCAAACGACGCGTTTACGCCGCTGAATCGGCGTGCGCCAAACACACAGGAGGGTATTTCGATGAAGCGCTTCGCGATCCTCACCAGCCTCTTCATGGCGGGTAGCCTCGCCTTCGCTGCGCCCGTGCTGGCAGCGGTACCGGGCAACGACCTCTATGGCGGCCGCACCGTGATCGGCTCGATCCCGTTTTCTGAGTCGGTCGATACGACAGAGGCAACGACCGATGCGGACGACGCCGAGGCCAATGCCCAGTGCGGCGCGCCGGCGACCGAAGCCAGCGCGTGGTACGAGATCACGGCGGCAGCCGACGGCGGCCTGGTGGTCGACGTATCCAGCTCGACCTACGCCGCGGGCGTCATCGTCGCCACGGGGAGCCCGGGCAGCCTGTCCGTCATCACCTGTGGGCCGTTCGCGGTCGCCTTCGGGACGTCCGCCGGACAGACCTACGCGATCCTCGTCTTCGACTTCGAGGTCGGGGCCGGTAACGGGGGCACCCTCAACATCACTGTCGACGAGATCCCCCCGCCGCCCGTGGTCGATGTGACCGTGAATCCGGTCGGGCAGTTCAACGCACGGACGGGATCGGCCACCATCACCGGTACCGTCACCTGCACCGGCGCCGCCGACTTCGCGTTCATCGAAGTCCAGCTCCGGCAGGCAGTCGGCAGGTTCACGATCACAGGGTTCGGGTTCATCGAGTTCCCCTGTGACGGCACCAGCCAGTCCTGGAGCGTGGAGGTGTTCGCCAACAATGGCCTGTTCAAGGGCGGCCGCTCGCTGGCGGTCACGTTCGCCGTCGCATGCGGTGTCTTCGACTGCGGCTTCGACTTCGAGGAGCGGGTCGTGAGACTTCGTCGCTGACGGCCAACCGGCCGGACGAAACCCAGGGGCGGGGACGTACCCGCCCCTGGGTCAGCTAGTCCGGGACGATGCGGAACCCCAGCCGCTGCCCAGCCG
>JANOTJ010000100.1:0-3550 GCA_031416295.1 Chloroflexota bacterium | reverse complement strand
CTCGCGTCCCTATGCGCCCTCTCGACCATCGTGGTGGCGGCTGTCGCGGCCATCACCCTGAGTGTTCCGCCGTTCGAGGTCGTCGGCCTCGGCGTCGCGTTCGCGCTGTTCGCCTTGCCCGGCCTGGCCCTGCTGGCGAGCGCGGCAGGGATGCGTCTGCGATCCCCGGTCGAGGCCATGGCGGGACCAGTGGACTCCTGAATGTTCCGGCCAGGTTGTTGCGCGCGGGATCGCGTCGTTCGTTGTCACGTCATGCGATGCGGCTCCGGCATCCTCCATCCCGCCTCCCGAGACCGCGATGGACCTCGCCGGCACGATCGAGTGGACCTGCGGCGAGGTGGTCCAGGCAAGCGAACCCGATCGGCATCAAGCCCACCACGGGCGATGAGGAGCTCAGGCATGTGGTTCAGACGGATCGGCGGCACGCTCATCGCTGGAGGTTGCGTGCTGAATATGATCACCATTGCGACCGTGGTAGTTGGCAGCTCCGACCTGGAGTGGATAGTGCCCGGAGCAAGCACGTTCTCGATCAGCCTGGGAGCCATCACCCTCTGCGTTGCCGGCACAAAGCCGATCGACGGGCGAGCGATACGTGTCGGCCTGGGCATGCTCGGCGTCGGTCTGTTGAGTTACCTGTCGGGAAACGTCCTGCCCGTCCGTGAAGGAATCAACAACCTCCAGAGCTGGCCTCACATCATCCTGCTCTTCGGTGGCGTGGTGATCATCGTCCTGGGGTTCCTGGTCACAATCGTGTCACTCGTGCGAGCTCCCGGTCCCTCACGAGCGGTGGGTTCAGTGCTTTTCCTGGGGCTGCTGCTTTTCCCGATCGCAGGGCTCCTCTCGGCCGTCTGGACTGACGAGCCGTTCCGGTCGATCGTGACTGGTCTCGTCGTCCTCGGATCCAGCGGGATCTTCCTGGGTCTCATCGGCATTGGTGGGCTTGCGATCGTCGGCGATCGCTCAGGCCCAGTGGCCGTACCGTGAACTGGCGCGACCGCAGGTCCGTCGCGTGGGCTTCCCGGTCCGTCCTTGCTGTCGAGGCTGGTGATCCTGGCAACCGGCTGCAGGGGCGGCGATGGATCGTCGGCATCGGCGGTCCCGTCGGCGTCAACGAACCTGACCGCCCCGTCGACTCCGGCAGTGACCTCCACGGCAGGCCAGCGTTCTCGGTCGCATCTGTCGGGTCTCCTTGTACTGCGGGGCGAAGGCCGCTGTACCACTTGCCTCACCGAGAGCACGATGCCGGGGGTGAGACCTCAAGTACGTCCGCCTTCGGCTCGCTTCGGCCAGCGACGGAGGAGGGACCACAGGACAAGCCCGCCGTACGCCATGCTGAAGCCGAGGCCAAGGAACATCTCCGGCGGGGTCGATTCGGGCATCCGGGCCACAGCCATGAAGACGCCGAGCACCACGTTCACGGCGACCACGATCACACCGAGCGCCCGGCCTGATCGACGTCGGGAAACTGCGTCTGCGGAACGACTCCGTGCAGATGGAGCTCGAGTCGATCGAATCGGCCATGGCCACCGACATCCGCGGCGACCTGGTCATCGACGTCGCCTATGTCCACGCTGGTCGCTGGATCGTGTGGTCCGACCGCGTGTCATGCTCGCTGTAGAGGATCCAGGTGAGGTCGCGATCGTGCGGGACGGCGCCGGCGGGAGTCACCGGAACTGCCCGATCAGATCCCGGTCCCGGTCCCGGGCACGTCGGGTGAATCGATCGGCGGAAACTGCCCTCTGGATCATCAGCGACGATGAGCGGGTCATCGGGCAACCAAGATCGAGGTGTGGTTGTCCGTCGGGTAGTCCTCGCGAGATACGTGGCTGATAAGCGGACATCGTCAGGATGCGCGCATGGCCGATCCACCCGACGATCCGAAACGGACCCCGGCACAGCGGGCGGGTGATGCCGCAGAGCTGCTCGTCGCGACCCACCTGGGAGACATCGGCTGGATCGTCCTGGCCCGGAACGTCCACATCGGTCGCCATGAGCTCGACCTCGTGGTGATCGACCCGGGCCCACCGGCGGCCCTGGTCGTCATCGAAGTGCGCTGGCGGGTCAGCCGGGCGTTCGGGTTGCCGGAGGAGACCGTGGATCACCGGAAGCGGACGCGGGTCCGCACGGCCGCCTATGGTCTCCTGGACCGCGGGGCGTTCGCGGGCGGCGAACCGCTGCCGCGTTTGCCGTTGCGTTTCGACCTGGTGGTCGTGGAACCCGGCGTCGGGTCCGCGCCGCCTCGGATCCGCCACCACCGGGCGGCGTTCTGAGCGCTATGGATTAGGTCGCGAGGACGTCCTGGAAGAGCTCCCAGGGGCGCAGCGCGCCACCGCCACCGCGACGTCGGCAGTCGGGGCCGCAGCCCTCCGCCCTGGGTAGGGACGTGGGGATGGGCCGAAAGTCGGGTCCCAGCCGACGCCCGTCGCACAGGGTCATGCCCGCGGTGTGGGTGCCGGTCACCTCGACGGCCACGTGCATCGGCTCGAAGGCGAGGATGTCCGGGTCGACCAGTGCGGCCACCGCCACGGGATCGACCGCGTGCTGCGTCGCTCCCAGGGTCGCAGTCGATGATGGCTGCCTGCTTCACGGGACGGCTCCGACCAGGTTCGCCGGTGTTTCCGATGGGTCCGCCGTCAGCCCCGTGTCCATCACCGGGACCAGGTCGTGCGACAGCTCGTCGGTCAGCTCGTCGGACAGGAGCTCCGAATCGTCGAACAGGCCGAGCTGGTCGCCGGCGAGCGTGCGCTGGAGGGCCAGGAACGATCGTCGGTGGAACGGCGTGAGCCCGAGTTCGCGGATCGCCATCCGATGTTCCAGTGTGGCGTACCCCTGGTTGCGCTCCCAGCCGTAGCCCGGGTAGCGCGCGGCGAGAAGCGCCATCATCCGGTCGCGCACGACCTTCGCGACCACCGAGGCACAAGCGATCGAGTAGACCTTGGTATCGCCCTTCACGATCGCGCTGTACGGGCCGACCTCGCCTTCGAAGCCGGCGATCCGATTGCCATCCACCAGGACGTGCTCGTGTTCACCGACCCGCGCGATCGCCCGGCGCATCGCGAGGTGCGTGGCGTGGTAGATGTTGAGTCGGTCGATCTCGGTCACTGACGCGGCGCCGACGCCGACCGCGACGGCACGGCTCCGGATGATCGGCGCAAGCCGTTCTCGCTGGACCGCCGAGAGGGTCTTGGAGTCGCGGACCCCGGGGATACGGTGGCAGTTGGGTCGCATGATCACGGCCGCGGCGACCACCGCCCCGCAGGTGGGTGCGACACCGACCTCATCGACGCCGACGACGCGCTCCAATCCATCGCGCCACAGTGAGCGTTCGTAGCGGAGGGTCGGGACGATGGGCGCCATCGGGCGCAAGCGTACCGGAATCGAACGACCCCGCCGGGACCGGCGGGGTCGGGGTGTCGGCGAGGGGCCGGGTCAGCTGTTGGTGCGCCGCTCGCGGAGGGTCGCGGCCTTGCCGACGCGATCGCGCAGGAAGTACAGCTGGGCGCGACGGACCTTGCCGTGTCGAATGACCTCGATCTTGTCGATGCGCGGG
>JANOTJ010000099.1:0-1647 GCA_031416295.1 Chloroflexota bacterium | reverse complement strand
GCCGGGGGTCAGGGCGAGGGGGTCGCCGGCCTTGTCGAAGAAGCGTGTCGGGCCGGTCAGCGAGTCCTTGCGCCAGGTGCCCTTGACGGTGACCCCGTTGGTGGCGACCCAGGCCGTGCCCTTGCCGATGAAGTCGGCCTCCTGGCGATCTTTGTTCGAGCCGTCCTGCAAGCGCGAGAAGCGCATGAGCAGCACGACCACGTTCCGCGGCGCGACCCGCTGGCCCGTCCCGGCGTCGAACTGCTTGCCCTCGCCGCTGACCGTGCGCGGGTACGTGTTACTGACTCGGTCGTATTCGTACGAGACCGTGTTGTACTTGTAGGCAACCTCGATGCTGGCCCCGGCCGGGCGATCGCGGACCGGCGTCACCCGACCGAAGGTCCAGGCAGGCTTCTGCCTAGCGACATCCTCGGCCCCCAGGCGCTTGGCCAGTCGACGCAGGGTCGTGCCGTCCGTGTACACGTTGTGCGGCGCGAAGCGGTCCGTCGTCCGCCAGAAGTAGATGCCGCCCCAGCGGAACTCGTCGGCGTTGTACACCAGTTCGCCGTTACCGTCCTCACGCAGCGTCCTGAGCGCCTGCGGCGACCCGCCGACGTGCCCGTAGACGGCGTTCCACTCCGCCGCCCAGCCGATGAAGTAGTAGCGGGCGCTGCGCACCGGCCCGACCGACTCCGGGACGCGATCCTGGAAGAGCAGCATGTACCGTGGCACGCCGCCTTCCGCCGGTGCGTGCCAGACGACCGATGCGCTGCTGAACCCGGATTGCGGCCGCGCATCCGGATGGTCGTCGATCATCACCGCGATGACCCGCCGACCGGCGACGTCGGGGCGGACCATGCGCCCGGTCAGGGGTGCCGTCACGGGCGTCGGGGTCGGGGTGGGTGAGGGCGTCGGGGTCGGAGTGGGTGCGGGTGACGGCGATGGCGTGGGCGATGGCGTGGGGGTCGGCGTCGGGGATGGGAGCGGGCTGGACGGCGGTGGCGACGCGGTGACGCCGGCCGTGACGCCCGACGGTCCGGCCGTGACGGCCAAGCCTGCCAGCGACAGCCCGATGGCCGTCCCGCCGGCCACGGCCAGCGCCAGGACCCCGGCCACCACGGCCGACTTGCTGCTCCACCTGCTCGGCATCGACACCCCTCAGCCGCCTCGGCCCCCTCAGGCCGTCGCTCGGACCGGCGCAGGATACCGGACGCGCGCGAGCGAGGCCCCGCAGCGGTACGCTTGGCGACCACGCCCGATCTCCGAGAGGCCACCGATGCCCGAGCAGCTAGCGACCGACACGACCAAGGGAACCGCGACGACCAAGGGAACCGCGTCGACCGAGGCAGCCGCGCCGGCCCGGCCGCGCGCCACGCGCGCCAAGGTGAAGGCGTCCGAGGCGGCGCCCCCGCGCCAGCAATCGAGCCAGCGCGCGGCCATCACACCGGAGCCCGCGGAGGAGCCCGCCACGCCCGCGGGGGAGCCCGCGACCGCGACGCCCGCGGGGGAGCGCGCCAGGGCCGCGGTGCCCGTGTTCCGCGAGGCCCCGAGCGCCGATCCGAGCGCTCCCGTCGGCGCGCTGACCATCCACCAGGGCGGCCTGGAGCACGCGACCGCCCGGACCATCGATGTCCACCAGGGCGGCATCGCCCGGGCCAACGCGACCGA
>JANOTJ010000098.1:0-1984 GCA_031416295.1 Chloroflexota bacterium | reverse complement strand
ATGAACTCGCCGAGCTGCTCGAGCGTGCTCTTGCGAAACACGGGCGACGTCTCCCGGATGAAGTCGATCCAGAACTGACCCGGGATCTCCGGTTCTGCCGGCGGCGGGCCGAGGCGCATCAGCCGTTCTTCGAACCCTTTGGCCTCCAGCGTGCCCGCGAACGATTCCTCGATGACAAAGACGACGCGATGGCCCCGCTGACGCAGGACGGCCCCGATCCCGACGCAGTTGTTGGTCGGGCCATAGGCTCCCTCGGGAAAGAAGACGATGGTGCGCGCGTCGGTCACGGAGGCCTCCGGCAAGGGGTGGGTGAACGCCACGGTGTCGCTGCGCTGACGATACCGCGTCGGTTAGCGGCGGTCAGCGGCGCTGCAGCACCGACCGCAGACTATCGAACTCGATCTCGTCGATCTCGTCGATATCGCCGCTGGCGAAGCGGGTCCGTAGGGCTGCGCGTGATGCTCAGCGCATCGCCCTTGGCGCATCATGATGCTACGATGGCGCGCATGCGAACGACGATCGACCTTGATGACGATGTCGTGGCCGCCGTGCGGCGACTCCGCGCGACCGGCGGCCTTGGCCTGAGCGCGGCCGTGAACCAGCTCGCGCGAGCCGGCCTGCGCGAGAAGCCCGGCCGCGAACCCTTCCGCCAGCGAGCCCTCGACATCGGGGTGACGGTCGACGTCAGCAACGTCGCCGAGGCGATCGAGATCCTCGACGGGCCGACCGCGCGCTGATGCTGGTCGACGCCAACATCCTCATCTACGCCGCGGACCGGCAGTCGCCCGATCATCAGCGCGCGGCCGCGTGGCTGACGGACCAGATCAACGGGGATGGACGCATCGCCCTGCCCTGGTCGTCGTTGACGGCCTTCCTCCGGATCACCACCCATCCTCGAGCGTCGTCCCGTCCCCTCGCGCCGGCGGAGGCATGGTCCTTCATCGAGGACTGGCTCGCGGCGGAGGCGGTGTGGATCCCCGCTCCGACCGATCGCCACGCCGACGTCCTCGGCTCCTTGATCGCGAAGTACCGCCCCAGCGGCAACCTCGTCCCGGACACGGATCTCGCGGCCCTCGCCATCGAGCACGGTCTGGCGATCTGTTCGGCCGACACCGACTTCGCACGGTTCAGCGAGGTTCGCTGGCACAACCCGCTGGCGGGCTGACCGTCACTTCACCGGCCTCGTGAAAGATGCTGTCGCGCAGTAGCGCGTTTTAGTGTAGCGTGGACGAACCGACCGACCAGTCGGTCGGTCACATCGAGACATCCGTCGCGAGGCCAGGATCTGATGGCGAAGACCCACAAGAGCGACCCCGGCGAACAGAGTCGGAGTCGGCGCGAACGCATCCTCGACGCGGCCTTTACCACGTTCGCCGGCCGCGGCTACCGGGACGCCTCCATGGACGACATCGCGGCGGCCGCGGAGACATCCAAGGGCGGCGTCTACTTCCACTTCTCGACCAAGGAATCGATCTTCCGCGAGCTCATGCGCACGACCGCGGACAAACTCGTCGCGAAGGTCGAGCGGTCCGTCGGGGCGGAGCCCGACCCTATCGCCCAGGCCGAGATCGCGATCCGCACGGTCCTTGCCACGTTCGCCGGGCATCGCACCATGGCGCGCCTGCTGTTCCTTGACGTGATCGGCGCCGGCCGGGTGTTCCAGGCGGAGGCCAACGCCCTCCACGAACGATTCGCGCTGCTCATCCAGGGCTATCTGGACCAGGCCGTGGCCGACGGCGTCATCCCTCCGACCGACACCCGTGTGACCAGCATCGCCTGGTTCGGGGCGCTCAACGAAGTTGTCGGCCGCTGGCTACAGGCCGAGCAGGCCGGACGGCTCGAGGACGCCTACCCGACCCTGCGCGCCACCCTCCTCCGCAGCGTCGGCGTGCCCGAGGAACGCATCGAACGGCTGCCGGCGCCGGATGTTCCGGGCACGTTCCCGGAGGCCTCGCGATGACCGTCGTAGATCGGACCGCGGCGC
>JANOTJ010000097.1:0-2074 GCA_031416295.1 Chloroflexota bacterium | reverse complement strand
GCTCCAGCTGCTCGATCGGCTCGTCGCTCGCTCGACCGGTCCGGTCCTCATCGTCGGCACCGCCCGACACGACATCGGCGAGACCGGCTGGGGCTTTCTGTCCGGTCGCGAAGACGTTGCGACACTGTCACTGCGGCGACTGACCGACCAACAGAGCGAGGCGGTCATTGACGGGCTCTTACCTGGGGTCGAGCTGCCGGCGGACGTGGAGCGTGAAATCCTGGCCAAGGCCGAGGGCAATCCGTTCTTCCTGGAGGAGATCGTCCAGCGGCTCATGGACGAGGGTGCGTTCAGCCGCGAGAAGGGCGGCTGGCAGATGACCGCGGCCATTCATGCCATTCCCCTTCCCGACACGGTCCAAGCCTTGCTCGCCACTCGGATCGACGCGCTCCCGCCCGTCGAAAAGCGTGTGCTCCAAGAGGCATCGGTCGTGGGCCGGATCTTCTGGCAGGAGCCGATCGCCAGAGCGCTCGGCGAGGGCTCCATCGAGACCGCCCTCGATGATCTTGAGACGCGCGGTCTGCTGTTCGCGCGCCCGAAGTCGGCCATCGCCGGCCAGCCCGAGTACTCGTTCAAGCATGCCCTCGTGCGCGATGTCGCCTATGCCTCGCTGTCAAAAGCTCGACGAGCGCGGGCGCATGCAGAGATTGCTGAGTGGCTGGAAACGCTTGCCGGTGAGCGAATCGCGGGGCTCACGGAGATCGTCGCCAGTCACTATTGGGAGGCAGTCCAAGGCGAGGATGCCGACCTGGCCTGGGACAGCGAGCCCGCCCGCAGCGAGGTCATGCAGAGGGCGTTCGAGGCGCAGCTGGCCGCGGGGGCGGTCAAGCGGAAGCTCTTCGCCGTGGCCAGCGCGATCGAGCTCGACCAAGGCGCCCTGACCCTTGCTGGGAGCGGTGGCGAGCGTCTCCGTGCGCTCGAGGCGCTCGGCGACGATTACGACTCGCTCTATCACGGCGACGACGCCGCGCGTTTCTACCAAGAGGCGCTGGCGCTTGCTCGGGCCGGTGCGGCGGGCGCGACCGATCATGCGCGTCTCTGCCGCAAGCTCGCCTGGATGATAGCCGACCGCCCGGGCGCGTTTCGGGCGAACCCTGATCCAGCCCTCGCCGAGGGCTACGTGGCCGAGGGCCTCGCCGTCGTCGACGACGATCTTAACCGCGCCTGGCTCCTCGTCGCCCGCGGTGCCAGTGCTCGGCTGTGGCGGAACACGGAGCCGCTCGGCCAGGGGATGCTGCCCGACCGCGTGCCGATTGAACAACGAATCGCGGCAGCGAACGAGGCCCTTGCGGTCGGCGAAGCCAAAGGACTGCCCGACCTGGTGTCGGCCGCCGCCGAGACGCTCGGCATCCTGCATGGGATCGCGGGCAACTACGCCGAGGTGCTCAGTCTCGCGCGCCGGGGCCTCGACCGACTTTCGTCGGCGCCGTCTAAGGTCGAACAGGCCGATATTCTGCGGATCCTGGCGGACCAGACGATCGACATCGCGGCAGGCTACGAGGAGGGACTCGAGCTCGCGCGGCGAGCGTACGACCTTTCCGTGGATGGCAGCCCGCATCAGCGCATGCACGCGACCTGGCCGATCCTGGTGGCCCTCTATGAACTCGGCCGCTGGCAGGAGCTGCTGCCGGTCGTGGATGAACACGTTGCTGCCTTCCAGCAAGATCCCGCCACTGGCTGCCCATACGTGGGGGACGGCCCGATCATCGGGGCGACGGTCCGGGCGCACAGGGGAGAGCTGGACCAGGCACGCGCTCTTGCCGCCCTGGTTGGCGACCCGCTCGGACAGCTCGAAAGCGCGAGTGCCTGGCAGGCCCGATTCGCGGTCGCAAGCGGGGACCCGAGAGCGGCACGCTCAATCTCGGAGCCCAAAGCAAATGAGGCACGAGCCTACGGCCCCCAAAACGCGCTCGCCCTCCTCGAGGCGCTGATCGCGCTGGCCGATTGGGAGGCGATCGCCGAGTTCCTGCCACGAGCACGAGCCAGCGTGGTGGGCAACGCCCTGCTCGAACCGTATTGCGACCGTGCCGACGGGCTCCTGCTGGCGCAGGCCGGCCGCCTGCCCAACGCCCAG
>JANOTJ010000096.1:0-4126 GCA_031416295.1 Chloroflexota bacterium | reverse complement strand
CGCCTGGTGGACTTCCACTGCGAGCTGACCTCGGAGAAGAACGCCCTCGGCCTGTACCTCGACGGTCGGGTGAGCGTCGTGGTCGGCACGCATACCCACATCGTCACGGGCGACGAGCGCATCCTGCCCGGCGGCACGGCCTACCAGACGGACCTCGGCATGACCGGGCCCGTGTGGAGCGTCATCGGCTTCGAGCCGCGGACGGTCCTGCCACGCTTCATCAACGCCCTGCCGACCCGCTTCGAGGTGGGCAGCGGCGCGGTCATCTTCAACGCGACCCAGGTGGATATCGATCCGGCCACGGGCCGCGCGCTCGCCATCGAGCGCATCCAGCGACTCGTCGAGGTGTGAGCCCCGCCCCTGGCGGCCGACGGATCGGACGCCACGCCAGCGCCGGCGCTCCCACCGCCGCGGCTTCGGGGGCCGTCGTCCCGCCGGGGCCTTCGCCGGTCGATCTGCACACGCACACCACCCGCTCCGATGGAGTCCTGACCCCGATCGAGCTGGTCAGCGCCGCCGCCGCTACCGGTGTTCGCCTCCTGGCCATCACCGATCACGACACCCTTGCCGGCTACCGCGAGCTCGTGGCGGCGGACGCCGTGCCCGGCGGCCTGGAACTCCTGCCGGGCGTCGAGATCAACGCGCTCGTGACCCGCGACCTCGGCCTGTGGGAGGGCGAGCTCCACATCCTGGGATTCGGGATGGACCCGGTGGACGAGGCCTTCGAGGCCACCCTGGCTGGTCAGCGCGACGAGCGCCGCCAGCGCTTCGCCCGGACGATCGACCGCCTGCGCGAGATCGGGCTGTCCATCGACGCCCAGGTGGCGGGCCGGACACCCGACGATGGTGATGCCCTGGGGCGACCGACCATCGCCCGCGCGCTCGTGGCCGCGGGCCACGCGACGAGCGTCGAGGATGCCTTCGATCGCCTCATCGGACACGGCGGCCCGGGTTACGTGCGACGTGGGGGCCTCGGCCCGGAGGCGGCCATCGCAGCGATCCGTAGCGCGGGCGGCGTCCCGGTGCTGGCCCACTTCCGGGAGGCGCCGGCGCGCATGGATATCGTGCGCGAGCTGGTGGACGCCGGACTCGCCGGGCTGGAGGTCCACTACCGCTCATTCGATGCCGCGGCAACGGCTGCGGTCGGCGAGGTGGCCCGCGACCTCGGCCTCATCGCGACCGGTGGGTCCGACTATCACGGCGACCTCGGCCCGTATGCCGAGGCCCACGCGGCGCTGTGGGTGCCACCCGCCGTGAGCGACCGCCTGCGCGAGGCGATCTCGGTCAGTGCGCGGGAGCGTCCGGCGCCGCAGCGTCCTTGACGAACGTCGGGCGAAGCTCGAGGGCGGTGCGCTTGGACGAGCGCCGCAGATTGAGCGCCTCGACGAAGACGCTGAAGCCCATCGCCGCGTAGATATACGCCTTGTCCACGTGGACGCCGAAGCCGTCCGCGACCAGGGTCGCGCCGATGAGCAGCAGGAATGACAGGGCCAGCACCTTCACCGACGGATGGGCGTGAACGAAGCGCGCCAGCGGTCCGGACGCGACGAGCATGACCGCCACCGCGATGACGACCGCCGCGATCATGATCGCGATCTCGTCCACGAGGCCGACCGCCGTCAGGACCGAATCCAGCGAGAACACGATGTCCAGCAGGATGATCTGGACGATGACGCTGCCGAAGCTCGCCGGTTTGGTGCTGCCTGCCGCGTGCGCTTCCTCGCCCTCGAGCGACTCGTGGATCTCCGTGGTCGCTTTCCAGAGCAGGAAGAAGCCACCGCCGATCAGGATGACGTCGCGGACCGAGAAGTCCCGTACCAGGGTGAACAGCGGCTGGGTGAGTCCGACGATGAACGAGATCGAGAGCAGCAACAGGATGCGCATGCCCATGGCCAGGCCGAGACCGATGAGCCGACCACGCTCGCGGTCGGCCGTGGGCAGCCGCTGCACGAGGATGGAGATGAAGATGACGTTGTCGATGCCGAGGACGATCTCGAGGACCGTCAGACTGAGCAGGGCGACCCACGTCTCCGGGTTGGCAAGGACTTCCATGGCGCGGAGGATACCGGGTCCGGGCGGCACGGCGGCGTACCATGGCGCGGCTGTGCATGACACCCGTATGCCGAACCGCGCCCTGCCGGTCCTCGAGGTCCTCGAGGCGGGCTTCCCGAGCGTCCTCGCCGCGCCCCGCTCGCCGGTCGCGCCCGGGGATGCGCGCCTGGGCGAGTACCTGCCCGAGCCACTGAACCTGCCCCGCTTCCACATCTGGACGCTGGGCTGCCAGATGAACCGCAGCGACTCCGAGGAGATGGCCGGGCGACTCCTGGCGGCAGGCTGCGAGGAAGCCCCATCGATGGAGTCGGCGCAGCTCGTCGTGATCAACACCTGCGCCATTCGCGAAGGCGCCGAGCAGAAGGTCATCGGTCGGCAGGGTCACCTCGCGCGGTTGAAGGCGACCAACCCCGGGTTGCGGGTCGTGCTGACCGGGTGCTCCGTGCGCGAGGCGGAACGTGCCGGCCTGCAGCGACGCTATCCGGCCGTGGACCTCTTTCTGCGGCCCGACGAGGAACCGGAACTCGTGGACCGGCTGGGCCTCGCGTCGGCCCAGGGCGCGATCGGGTCGGCCCAGGGCGCGATCGGCGAGGTCGGGTCGCGCCACGGCGCGATCGGGCGCACCACCGTGGTGGGCCGGACCGTTGTGGGCGCCGCGGACGGTCTCGCGGCGACCCGGGCGCAGGCGGTGGGGCAGGGGAGCGTCGCTCGCACGTCGACCGTGAGCGCCTGGCTGCCGATCATCTATGGCTGCGACAAGACGTGCACCTACTGCATCGTGCCGTTCAGCCGCGGCCCGGAGCGGAGTCGGCCCTTCGATGAGGTCGTGCAGGAGGCTCGCCAGCTCGCGGCCGCGGGCTATCGCGAGGTCACGCTGCTCGGCCAGAACGTGAACTCGTACGGCCATGACCTCGCGCCCGAGGCGCGCTTCGGGCATGTCGACGCGGAGCGCTGGGCGGGACGCCAGCTGGACCTTCGCGGCCGCCCGGACCTCGCCGAGCTCATCCGGGCCATCGATGGTCTGCGGACCGCCGACGGCCTGCCGGCCATCCCGAGGCTGCGCTTCGTGACCTCGCACCCGTGGGACCTGTCAGATCGCCTGATCGCGGCCCTGGCCGAGTGTCCGAGCGTGTGCGAGCACCTGCACCTGCCGGTCCAGTCCGGCGACGATGCCGTCCTTCGTCGGATGGGTCGCCAGTATACGATCGACCATTACCAGGAACGCCTCGCGAAGATCCGCGACGCGGTCCCTGGCATCACCATCTCGACGGACGTCATCGTGGGGTTCTGCGGCGAGACGGAGGCGCAGTTCGAGTCCACGCTCGGGTTGCTGGAAGCCGTCCGCTACGACCAGGTCTTCGCGGCGGCGTACTCGCCCCGTCCCGGCACGCCGGCGACGAAGCTCCCCGACGACGTGCCCCCGGACGTCAAGCGGCGGCGGCTCAACGAGCTGCTCACCCTCCAGGAAGGCATCGGCCTGCGCCGCAATGAGGCGTGGGTCGGTCGCGCGGTCGCGGTCCTTGTCGAGCGGGTGACGCCGCCGCGCTCGCACGCGCACGAGCACGAAGACGAGCACGAGGACGAGCCTGCCGCCATCGATCCGCGGCCGCGACTCGCCGGCCGGACCCGTGGCAACAAGCTCGTCCATCTGAGCGGCCCGACGAGCCTGGTCGGCGGCGAGGTGACCGTGCGCATCGAACACGCCGGCCCATACGCGCTACGAGGCTCGGTCCTGGAAGCGATCGACCTCCAGCTCGACGCGAGGGGCTAGCGAGAGCCACCGGCGCTGCGCTACTGTGCCGTGCACGCCGGTACGCCGTTCAGCTGGAGGAGTCACACCCGCATGACCGGATCCACGAGTCAAGGTGCCGTCGTTCAGTTCGACCATGTGACCAAGCACTACGCGTCGGCCGGCACGAAGGGCGCGAAGGGAGTGCCGGGGGCCGTCAACGACCTCTCGCTGACCGTCCCGGCGGGCAAGATCTGCATCCTGGTCGGACCGTCCGGGTGTGGCAAGACCACGTCGCTCAAGATGGTCAACCGGCTCATCGAGCCGACGTCCGGTCGGATCACC
>JANOTJ010000095.1:0-7508 GCA_031416295.1 Chloroflexota bacterium | reverse complement strand
GCGTTCGAGATCGAGGTCGACCACTACGTGCTCATCGGCTTCCCCGGCGTGCAGCGCCTGGTCAAGGCGGTCGGGGGCGTGGACGTCACCCTCGACAAGGCCTACTACGACCCCTACTACTGGGTGAACGGACGCACACAGGGCTGGGGCCTGCGGGCCGGGACGAGCCACCTTGGGCCCGCCGACGCCCTGATCTTCGCTCGCAGCCGCAAGGGCGACAACGACTTCGGTCGGGCACGTCGGCAGCAGATCCTGGTGATGGCCGCCCTGGACAAGGTCCGGACCCGCGGCGTGGACGACCTGCCGGCCCTCCTCGACATCGCTGCCGACACGGTCCGGACGGACCTGCCGCTGGAGCGGGCGAACGACCTGTTCGAGCTGTTCGCCACGGTCGATCTGGACGGCGCCGAACGCGTCGTGTTCGGTCCGACCAAGTACGCCGAGTCGATCGGCGGATCCGCGTTCCAGCTGAAGCTGTCGGTCTGCCGGGCCTGGATCGAGGACCATTTCCCGGCAATCCGCCCGTATGGCCGCTGGCCGGCGCAGGGCTGATCACCCCGAGCGCCTCATGGGCATGGTGCACCGCCGCACAGGACTCAGGTACCTGGGGCATGATTCCGTTCGGTCGATAGGCACCCGACGGTCCCACGACCACGATATCGGTATGGCTACCTTGATCAGTCCTAGCCCCACCCCGGCCCCGGCCCCGGCCCCGGCCTCGGCCGCGCAGCCCACCCGACGCCTGGGCCGCCGCCTCGGCCTCCTGTTCGCCGCATTCGTCCTGCTCGTCTCCATGGTCGGGGTGCCCTCGGCGGGTGCTGCCGCATACGCGCCGACGACGCCGATGATCCTGCACAACGTCCCGCCGGAGGACCTCGTGGCCAATCGCCACGGCATCTGCGACGGCGACTTCAAGATCGCGGTCAAGAACGTCGGCGGAACGGCTGGCGCGCTGCGCTACCTCGATGCGGCCAAGGGGTGCGGCCTCAAGGCGGTCCTCTTCTTCGCCGACACTGCCAACCACTCGACCGGCGCGGTCTACCCGTCGCGGGTCGCGGCGCTGGTCAAGAGCGTCAAGGACCATCCGGCGCTGTACGGCTATCTGTCGGTCAAGGAGCCGTCCTGGGTCGGGATCACCGGCACGGAGATCAGATCGCTGTACAAGGCCTACCGGGCCGCCGACCCGAACCACCCCGTGGTCGCGCTGTTCGGCGATATCCCGCACTTTGGATCGAGCCGGAATCCGTATCTCACCGGCATGGCCGACATCGTGATGGTCGGCTGGTATCCGGTCGAGACCGCCAACGGCGGCTGCTCGCGGACCGGTTCCACGTACATCGCCAATGGACCCAAGTGGTTCAAGCTGGTCAACGCCAAGGTCCAGGCGGTGACCCCGGGTCGGCCGATCTGGCTGATGGCCCAGACGCACAAGTATCTCGCCCCGTCGTGCCACAAGAAGCAGCGCCCGACCGAGTCGCAGCTCCGTCGCCAGGTCCGTGACGCACTCGTCTACCTGGGCGCGGATGGCGTCGCCTTCCACACCTTCCGCAACACGAACTACGAGTCCGACCTGTATCGCGATGCGGCGATGGTCCGGTCCATGAAGACGATCTCCCGGCAGATCGCCGCAGGCACGTTCTAGGTTCGGTCCTGCGCCGGCTCGGGGCGGCTCACCGAGACCCGCGCCGCGAGGAGTCGCCAGCCGACGATCAGGGCGATGAGCACGCCCACCCCGAGCAGCCCCAGGGCATGGGTGCGCGCGAGGAACAGGACGACCAGCGCGCCGGCGACGACGTCGACGGCGCGCTGTCGATTGCGGGCGACCAGCTCGCCGGCCAGGGCCAGCGCGGCCCCGAAGGCCGCGAACAGCGCGATCCCGAGCGGGCCGAGATTGGCCCAGGCCTCGCCGATGAGCCCGGGCGCCGCGTACCCGGCCACGGCCTGCTCACCGTCCACGACGCGCGGGTAGATCCAGTAGCCGAGGTTCGGGATGTCATCGCGGCCCACGAGCGGGCCGATCTGGCGCAGCCACGTGAGTCCGCCGAAGTAGGGGGTCTCGGCCGGGATGGCCTCCTGGAGGGCCGCCAGCGTGCGCGGCTGGATGAGGAACAGCCGGCTCGCCGTCCGGCCGATGGTGCTGGCGATCGGGTCGGCGCCGATCTCGGCAGGTGCGCGGGCCAGGCCGACCCCGACGAAGGCGATGGCCGCGCTGAGCCCTGCGGCGGCGAGCGCTCGCACGGGCAGCGGGCGACCGGCCAGCATCCACGCGATGAGCACGACGGCCAGCATCTCGACCGCGAGGTAGCGACTCGCCAGCGCGATCAGGAAGCCGACCGCCGCGACGATGACCGCGACATCGAGCCCCCGCCGGCCGGTGATCGGCCGGCGTGCCGCCACGGCCAGGACCAGCAGGCCGACGAGGCCCGGCAGGGCCACTCGCAGGGGCTGGACGACGAGACCGGCGATCTCCACCCGTGCCCCGGTCGCGTCCTCGGCCAGCAGCGGCAGGCCGGTTCGAGCGAGGATCGGCAGCACCAGCGCGACCGCGCCGACGGCGAGGGCCAGGGGCACCCATCGCCACCGCCCGGTCTCGAGCTGGACGGGCACCTGTCGGGTGGGCGCCGGCGACCAGCCCTCGGTCACCCGAGCGGCCGCGGCCGATCCGAGGGCCGCCGCAACGAGGCACGCGCCCAGGTACATGGCCGGACCCACGGTTCCCTCGACGATCGCCAGGACGGTGCTGCCCACGCCCAGGAACCAGACCTCGAGGGCCAGCCAGACGGCGATGGGATGGACCAGGCCCAGACCACTGCGACGGATCGTCGGCGCCACGATGGCGATCGTGAAGCCGATCGCGACGACGAGGGCGAGCGCTGCGCCGAACCCGGGCTGGTTCATGCCTTGCCGACGTCGCTCGACGCGGTTCCCTCTGCCAGGCCGGCGCCGGCCAAGGCGGCGGCGCCGGCCATCCCGTCGACCGGGAGGCGCGCTGATAGCCAGGCATAGGCCCCCACCCCGGCCGCCGCGATGGGCAGCGTCGAGACGAGTCGAAAGCCGAGTGCGATGGCCGCGGCGTCGGGCGGACGCACGCCCAGCACGCCCAGCAGGGCCACCAGGGTCAGGTCGGCAGCACCCAGCCCGAACGGCAACAGGGACAGGACGCCGACGGTGATGGACAGCCCCAGGGCGCCCCATGCGGCAAGCAGGCCGAGGTCCACCCCGATGGCCATCGCCACCAGGGAGAGTTGGGCGGCGTTGATCGCGAACACCAGTCCGGAGGTCGCGGCGAACACGGCGATGCCCAGCGGATCGCCGAGCAGGTCGGCCATCTGCTCCTCGGCCCGGCTGAGCGCTGTCGCGACGCGTTCGAATCGACCGTTCAGGACCAGCCCGAGCGGCCGCGCGATGAACAGGCGCAACGGACGGAGCCCGAGCCGATAGAGCACCAGCGGGCTCACCGCGATGCCCGCCATGCCGACCAGCGTCACCCACCACGGCCAGCCCGCGATGACGCTCAGCCACGCCGTGACGGCACTCAGGGTCAGGTACCCGAGCGCCCCCAGCCGTTCGACCATGATGACGGCCGATCCGGTCACGTACGGGACCCCGTGGTGGGCGCGCAGCAGGTACAGCCTGAGGAGCTCGCCGACGGACCCTGGGGTCAGGTTGTTGACGGTGTTGGCCAGGGTCGTCATCGGGATGAGCGCCCGGATCGGGACCGGGTGCTGCGGGGCGAGCAGGCGTCCCGACCGGAGCGCCCACAGCACGGGGAGCAGGCCCGACAGGGCGACGGCCAGCAGGATCGGCGCAACATCGGGATCGGGGATGGTCGAGCCCACCTCCCAGATGCGCGATCGCCAGATCACGACCGCCAGCAGGGCGACGGAGATCGGGATCCAGACGAACGGGGATCGGAGTCGTCGGACCATGCGGCGGCTATAGTACGTCGGCCTTGACCGGACCGACCGTCACGACCGTCCCCGCCCCGGCGAGCACCGTTGCGGACGCCCCGCCGTCGCCCGGCCCGCTGGCGCTCTACCGAGCCATCGCTGAGGATGCCGCCCGCTGGTGGCTCGGGCCCGTCGTCGCGGGCCTGGTCGTCGTGGCCTACCTCGTGCTGCGCACGATGGACGTCGATGCCGCCGGCCTCCGTGCGTGGCTGGCCCTGGCTGTCGCGTTCACCCTGGTCAGTCCCGCCGGCGGGCTGCTCGTGCTGGCCGCGATCGCCCCGTTCGGGGAGGGCATCCCGCTCAGTGGCGAGGTGGGCAGCAAGACGGCCCTGGCGCTGGCCCTGGCGGCCAGCGCCGGCCTCCGCTGGGCCGTCGACGTGGCGGTGCGCTGGCGGACCACAGGGAGGATCGGCCCGATCCCGCGGGCCCTGATACCGGTCGGCCTGGCCCTCGCGTTGCTGCCCGCGACCGCCTTCGGCCTGCTCCGAACCCAGGAGCGGTTCGGCGCGGCGTTCACGGTCGGCGCGGCGCAGATCTGGGCCCAGGGCGTCGCGACGATGCTGCTCGTCTTCGTGGCCACCGTGTGGATCGGGCGTCGCGGCGTGCGCGGGCCGATCAACCTGACCGTCGTCGCCACGACGATCGCCGGCCTGATCAGCCTGGCCGACTTCTGGTCAGATGCGACCCTGCGCGAGACGCCGCTGGGCTGGCTGGTGACCGGTGCCTTCAACCCGAGCCGCCTGACCGGCGTCATCCGCTCCCCAACGTCGACTGCGGCCCTGGTCATGCTGCCCATCTCCATCGCCCTGACGGCCGCCGTCCTGGGTCGCGATCGGCGGGCGCAGCTGCTCGCGGCGGTCGTCAGCGTGCCCCTGCTCGTGGCCGCCTACCTCACCTTTAACCGGACCGTGTTCATCGCCCTGCTGGTCGGGGTCGTGATCGTCGGCTGGCGCATCCGGCGCGCACTCGGCGTCGCCCTCGCCACGGCGGGCGTGATCGTCAGCATCGTGGCCATCCCCTGGTACATCGCCGTTCGCGGCGCCTCGGTAGGAGGCGCTTCCGAGATCCCGCCCGGCGAGGTCCTGATCGCCAGCGACCAGATGCGCATCACCGCCTGGGGCGCCGCCACCCGGATGTTCCTGGATGAGCCACTGCTCGGCCAGGGCTACCGCTCATATCGTCAGCTGTCGGTGGCCTTCGGGGACCCGATCCTCAATGCGCCGCACAACGAGTGGCTGCGGCTGTTCGCCGAGCACGGCGCCATCGTCGGGCTCCTTGGCCTCGCGTTCGCGGCGAGCATCGCCATCGTCCTGGCTCGGCGGCCCGGTTGGCTGGAGACCGGGCTCCTCGTGGCCTTCCTGTCACTGTGCCTGGCCGCCTTCTTCAACAACACCTTCCTGTTCAACCAGGTCACGATCCCGGCCTTCGTGCTGGCCGGATCCGGCGTCGCGCTGGCGCTTCGGCAGGACGCGCCCGACACGGCCGCCGACCAGGCCCCGGACGCCCCCGCTTGACCGACGCGGCCGTCGCGGCGGCGCCCGCCGATCCGTTCCTGGCTGCCCCCTCGAGCGCGACACGCCGGCTGGCGCGGGCCATGCTCCTTGGCGCATTCGCGTGGGCCGGCCTGGTCCTGTCCGGGCCGTTCCTGGTGGCCGAATGGATCGTCGGCGACATCGCCTACCACCGCGGCGTGGCCTCGACCATGGTCGGCGCCGCGTGGCAGGGCGAGGGACCGTTCGTCGGCCTCCTGACGTACTACGGCGGCCTCTATCCGCTGCTCGTCGGTCGACTGGCCAGCGCGATCGATGTCCCGTTCGACCTCGTGCTCTCGGTGCTGTCCTGGCCGTTCGGCCTGGTCTGGCCGGCTGCGTGCTGGTGGCTCGCCCGGCGCATCTGGCCGGGGCAGCCGCTGCCGGTCGCGTGCTTCGTCCTGCTGGCCACGGTCACGGCTCCGTTCACCCACCGGGTCCTGCTCTGGGTCGACAGCCCGCTCGCCTCCGCCCAGGACGTCGCTCCGCTGTTCCCGCGGGACGTCGCCCTCATCCTGCTCGTCGTCGCGCTCGGGTTCGTCCTGGATGGGCGCCGCCGAGCCCGGGTCATGGGCATCGGGCTGAGCATCGGCGGGATCGTCCTGGTCCACCTCCAGATGGCCCTGCTGGCCGGGTTCCTGGTGAGCGTGCTGGCGATCGCGCAGAGCGTCCGGCGCCGGGAGCGCGGACCCCTGCTGGAGCTCGTGGCCGCGGGCGCGCTGGCACTCCTCGTGAGCGCCTGGTGGTGGATCCCGCGGGTCGCGGCCGCGGTGGCGTCCCGGGGCCTCTGGCTGGGCGGCTATCCGGGTGCGCCGCCGTTTCGCCTCGGGCCAGACAACGTGTTCATGGCATTCGGGGTGATGGCTGTCCTCGCGCTCCTTGGGCTGGCCGTCCTCGCGGCGCGGTCGCGGCCGTTCCCGCGCGAGCTCGCGCCGTTCCTGCTGTGCGTCGTGGTGCTCCTGCCGCTCGTCGTCGTGGACCGGGTGATCGGAGGCTCCGACCTCGTCTCGGAGCGGCGCCTGTGGCTGATCATGTCGATCCCGCTCACACTCCTGGCCGCCTGGACTGCGGCCGGCATCATCGGTCGGCTCCGGCCGCTCAGCGCGACGGCTGCGGTCGTGCTGGTGCTGGTCGTGCCATCCATCCCGGGGTCCTTCGCCACCGCGGCCCTCGTGCGCGACGCCTGGGAACCTGGGCGAGCGGGCGGCCGCCTGTTCGATGCGGCGGCGTGGGATCCGATGTTCGCCGACCTGCTCGATCGCGTCGAGCGCGACGGACGCCACGTGACCCTGACCTACGACGCGTACGCGACCTGGGTCTGGTCGTTCTCGGGCTCACAGGTCCCGAGCCTGTGGCTGCCCGGACCGTTCAAGCTCGGGTTCGACCCGGCGGTATTGACCGGCACGGGCTATCTCGAGCGTGTCCGTGCCCAGGAAGCGGCGTTCAGCGGTGGGCTGCCCACGATCTGCGTCGGGGCGCGAGCGAGTGGCGCGGGTTCCGTCATCCTGGACGTCAGGTCCGGTCGACTGGGGATCCTGGACAGCACGCCGGCCTCGCCGTATCGCGTGGATCCATCCGAGAGGAGCCAGGCGACCATCCGACAGACCGTGGGCCCGGGTCTGACGTACCTTGACAACGGCGGGTACGACGCGCTCCGTCTCGCGCTCGGCACGACCTGGTCGCCACCGTTCGAGGCGCCTCCCGGATCGTTGGTCAGCGTCGAGTGGACCGTGCCCCTCATCGGACCCGACGAGGTGACCGTCGGCGACCTGTTCCGGATCGAGGCCGGATCCGGCAAGCTGCTCGCCGTGGCCGGTCTGTCCACAGGCTTCGCCCAGGCCGCCATCGAGGTCGGTCCGGAGGGCGGTCCGATCACGGTCACGGCACTGCGCGATAGCGACCTCCTGCGGGTGACCGCCTTCGTCCCGTCGGAGGCCGCCATCCGGGGCACGCGTCAGGAGGGCGACGGGCCCAGCCGCTTCGACCCGGCGGACCTGTGCGGTGCTGGGTCGTGAGCGCGATCCCGTGG
>JANOTJ010000094.1:0-2463 GCA_031416295.1 Chloroflexota bacterium | reverse complement strand
GATCTACATGGGCCACGGCAACGGCTGGCCGAGCAAGTACCGCGACGAGCTGTTCGGCGGGACGCAGAACGGCTTCGGCCTCAATCCCTCGGCCGGCGGCAACGACGACACGCACCAGTACTTCGGGGAGTCCTCGATCGCCGACGAGATCCGCCTGGCCCCGGATGCCGTCGTCCTGCTCAATCACCTCTGTTACGCCTCTGGCTCGAGCGAGCCCGGGCTGCCCGAAGGCACGCTCGAGGAGGCGCGCCAGCGCTTCGACAACTACGCTGCGGGTTTCATCAGGGCAGGGGCAAGCGCCGTGGTCGCCGAGGCGTACGCCTCGCCGGACCATCTCGTGCGCTCGATCCTCGGGTCGCGTCGGTCGATCGAGAAGTCGTGGCGCCAAGCGCCGTCGGCCAACAGCAACGTGCAGGCCTTCGAGAGCTCGAGGAGCCCGGGCTACGTGGCGATGATGGACACGACCGGCGGCACGTCAGGCTTCGAGCGCTCGATCGTGCTTCGGTCAGGCCTCGCCTCCGCGGATGTGCTGCGCGGTGCCCGTGGGTCCGCGACGGGCGCCCCGGTGCAGGCCGCGCCCGCCGACCCGAGTCTGCTCGAGACCGGCCTGACCGTCGGGGCGCCGACGCTCCGGGGAACGACCGTGGCTGGCGAGCCGACTCGCGTGCGCCTCGGATACGACATCGATGCGCAGGCTTCGCTGCCCAGGGGGATGCGCGCCAGCGTCCGCTGGGATGCGCTCGATCCGGTGGCCCCGGTCGTGCCGGTGGACGGCGATGTGATGCCCGACTTCGGGATCATCGTTCCAGAGCGGCCGGGCGATGTCGTGGAGCCCGTCGACGTCGGTGTGGCCGCGACGGGGATCGGGTTCGATGTGGTCGCGCCGGCCAGCCCGGGCCGATAACGACTCAGCGTGACGCTGCACGATCCCCGGGGAGTGGCCTACGACGCCGCGACCCAGGCGCTCGTGCCGGCCCTGCTCGTGCGGATCACGGGCGAGCTCGATGCAGGCATCCTCGTCGCCGGCTCGACCGAGGTCACGGCCGGGACCGCGACGGTCGTCCCGCTGTGGGTCGCCAACCTCGGCCGCGACCCGTGGGGCGCGGCATCGGGCGATCGGCGCCGCCAGCTCGATGGCGGCGAACCGGCGAGCGCGGCCCGGGTCTTCGGCCAGTGGCTGGCCGTCGCCGACGACCCGGACCAGCGGGCAGCGGCATCGGTGGCGACGGCCAGTGGCCTGCTGCCGGCTGGTCACGAGCCCGGGACCAGCGGGCGAATCGAACTCGCGCTGACCGTGCCGACCGTCCCCGGGGAGTACCTGCTCGTGCTCGACATCGTGACTCCCGACGGCGGCTCCCTCATCGCCGCGGGTCGTGAGCCGACCCTGGTCCGCTTCGTCGTCAGCGCCCCGGAGCCGCCCGTTCCGCGGCAGTAACCCGTTCCGTGGCCTCGGCCCGTGCCCTGGCCCGCAACTCCGCGAGGTAGCTCGATGCCCGCGCATACGACGGCCACGTCACGTCGTGCTCGTACACGGCTGGCGTCTCGTGGAGCTGGTGGCCGCCATCGAGCGACAAGGCCCGCTCACCTGCGGCCGCTGCCAGCTGCTTGTCCAGGGTGAGCAGGAACGCGCCATCGATCATGGCCACGGCCAGGTACATGGCGTCATAGGCGGTCAGACCGAACCGCTCGACGACATCGAGCGCCGTGAGCAGGAGCGGGCGATGGAACGACGCTGGTGCGAGATCGAACGTGTCCAGGTCATGCAGCGCGTGCAGGACGTCGCCGCCGTCCCAATGGTGGCGCTGCGTGAGTGAGTTGACGACCTCGAGCCAGAAGTGGTCAGGGATCGTGATCGTGCCGCCGGTCCGCTTCCATGCCTCCAGCCTTCGGCGCACGGCGTCGCCGTCTGGCTCCGAGCGAACCATGGCGATCGCGGCAGAGGCGTCCAGCACGAGTCGGCGCGTCATGCGTCGTCCCCCTTGTCCGTCACCAGGGGCGGAAGACCCGCCGCAGCTCGAGAGATCTTCTCGTCACGGCGCTCGTACTCCCGCCGCCGCCACTCCACTTCGGTGAGGCCGTCGTCGGGATCCGGGTACTTCTTGCGCATCTCCTTGCCGAATTCCACCAATCGATCGAGGGCGGCGATCTCCCGCTCGATCTTGGCTTGTCGTTCTGTCGTCATCTGCCTTTCGACCTCCTCCACGGACACGACGTACGCAAGCGGCTTGTGGTCGCGCTCGATGAGAATCCGTTCGCCGGCGGAGGCGGCGTCGAGGATCTCGCCGAGTTTCATGCGCAGTTCGGTGGCGGTCACGATCCTCATGGTGAACCATGATAGTCAGCCATCATGATGCGTCAAGGGATACGATGCTCACCGAGATGACCGACGAGACCGTGGTCCGGGAGTTCGTGCCGAGCGTCAACGGGCTGCACTTCGCCAATCGATGGGAGCCCGGGCCGACG
>JANOTJ010000093.1:0-14636 GCA_031416295.1 Chloroflexota bacterium | reverse complement strand
TGACCATCGAACGTGGGGTGGCCTACGGGGCTCGAACCCGTAACCTCTGGAGCCACAATCCAGTGCTCTGCCGGTTGAGCTAAGGCCACCGCGGCGCGACGCGCCGTATAGCGAAGGTGCACGCGCGGCGGCCGTGCACGTGCGGCGGCCGTGCACGCGCGGCGGCCGTGCTCGTGCGGCGGCCGTGCACCGTCGCGCGGCCGACTGACCCGGTACCGTTATGGGACAGCGTCACGCGGGTGGCTCCGTTGCCCCGGGCCACTCCGGCGCGACCATGGAGGTGCGCGAGCGATGGCCAACAGCGAGCGAGCCGGCAAGCCCGCCGATCCGAACGACCTGGTCGATATCGACGCGCTCATCGGCGCGTACCACGACCTGCGGCCGGATCCGGCGGAGCCTGCCCAGCGCGTCGCGTTCGGGACGTCCGGCCACCGCGGCTCCTCGTTCCGTGGCGCGTTCAACGAGGCCCACATCCTGGCTATCACCGAGGCCATCTGCCGCTACCGGCGAACGCAGGGCTACACGGGACCCTTGTTCCTTGCTCGCGACACGCATGCCCTGAGTGACCCTGCCACCCGCAGCGCGCTGGAAGTGCTCGTGGCCAATGGCGTGGACGTGCGCATCGACAGCCGCGACGGCTACACGCCCACGCCCTCGTTGTCGCTCGCGATCCTGGTCGCCAACCGACCGAAGGACAGCTGGCGTCACCTCGCCGACGGGATCGTGGTCACCCCTTCACACAACCCGCCCGACGACGGCGGCTTCAAGTACAACCCGCCCAACGGCGGCCCGGCCGACACCGACGTCACTCGCTGGATCCAGGACGAGGCCAACCGGATCCTGGAGGCCACTGGCGCGGACGGACTGGACGGTATCAAGCGGGCGCCCATCGCCGAGGCCATGGCCGCCGCCGGTCGCTACGACTTCCTTGACGCCTACGTTGGCGACCTCGCGAGCGTCATCGACATGGACGCGATCGCCGCGTCGGGCCTGCGCATCGGGGTGGATCCCATGGGCGGCGCGTCGGTCGCGTACTGGGGCGCCATCGCCAAGCGCTACGGCCTGGCTTTGACGGTGACCAACGAGGCCGTGGACCCGCAGTTTGGGTTCATGACCTACGACTGGGACGGCAAGATCCGGATGGACCCGTCGTCACCGTCGGCGATGGCTGGGCTCGTCGCCCTGCGCGATCGGTTCGACATCGCCCTGGGCAACGATGCTGATGCGGACCGCCATGGCGTGGTCACCCCGTCGGCCGGGCTGCTCAACCCCAATCACGTGCTCTCGGCGATGATCGCGTACCTGTTCGGCGGCGCCAGAGCGTGGGGGAGCGAGGTCGGCGTCGGCAAGACGCTCGTCTCATCATCGATGATCGATCGGGTGGTCACCGACCTCGGGCGGCGGCTGGTGGAGGTGCCGGTCGGGTTCAAGTGGTTCGTGGACGGCCTCGTCGACGGGACCCTGGGGTTCGGCGGCGAGGAGAGTGCCGGGGCCTCGTTCCTGCGCCGGGACGGCACCGTCTGGACCAGCGACAAGGACGGCCTCATCGCCGACCTCCTGGCCTGCGAGCTGACCGCCCGGACCGGGCGCGATCCCGGGCAGGCCTACGGCGAGCTGACGGCGCGCTTCGGCGCACCGGCCTATCGGCGCATCGATGCGCCCGCGACGCCCGCCCAGAAGGCGGCACTCGGCAAGCTCGCTCCGACCGATGTGACCGCCACGGACCTCGCGGGCGACCCGATCACGGCGATCCTGACGAACGCGCCTGGCAACGGCGCGCCCATCGGCGGCCTGAAGGTCGTGACCGAGCAAGGCTGGTTTGCAGCGCGGCCGTCGGGCACGGAGGACGTGGCCAAGGTCTACGCGGAATCGTTCCGTGGCGAGACCCACCTGGAGCTCCTGCTCGATGAGGCCCAGGCGCTGGTCCGGACCGTGACCGCCGGCTGACGTGGCACGGCGTCCGATGACGCAGGGCTTGGTCCAGGTCACCCATCACGACGGTACGTCGTCGCCGCTGATCCCATCCGCACCGGACTGCACCAGTCCCAACCGCGGCCCATCCGACTGCCGTAGACCCGCCAGTACCCCTTGGCCGAGCCGCGCGGGACCTTAGATCGACAGACTCCTCGGGACTGCGTGCGTAGCGTGTGGACCACACCGCACCGACCCCGGCCGCCTGCCCATGACAAGGCCTTGGGTTTCACGGAGATCTTCGCCGATGTCGCTCGCCCACGCGCCCTCCTCGTCTCCGCTCCGTCGTGTCGCGGGCCTGGTCGCGCTCGTCTTCGCCCTGTCATCCGTCGCGACCTTCGCGGCCCCGACCGCGGTCTTCGCCTGGGATCCCGAGGCGTTCAGTGCGAGCTCCGAGCAGGAGCTCGTGGCCCTCACGAACCAGAGTCGGGCGGCCGCCGGCCTGAAGTCACTCAAGGTGGACGCCGCCCTGACGTCGATCGCTCGGTGGCGCAGCAAGGACATGATCGAGCGCGACTACTTCAGCCACGACGTCCCGGGCTATGGCTCGGTGTTCAAGAAGATGGACGAGAAGGGCTACTGCTACAAGGTCGCCGGCGAGAACATCGGCTGGAACAACTACCCCGATGACATCGCGACCGCGGCGATCCACGGCATGTTCATGGACTCGGCCGGGCACAAGAAGAACATCATGGGAGCCGCCTGGGACGTGATCGGCATCGGCGCCTACAAGGCGGCCGACGGCAAGAAGATGTGGACCGTCCTCTTCGCCGACAAGTGCGGGGCCACCGCGACGGCGACCCCCAAGCCGACGCCCAAGCCGACGCCCAAGCCGACCCCGAGGGCGACGCCCAAGCCGACCCCGAGGCCCACGCCCAAGCCGACCCAGAAGCCGACCCCGAGGCCCACGCCCAAGCCGACCAGGGAGCCGACGGCGGAGCCGACGAAGGCCTCGACACCACAGCCAGCCGTCGAACCGACCGCCGAGCCGACGCTTGGCCCGACCCCGACCCCGGAGTCGACGGCTTCGCCTTCCCCGACCGCTGTCCCGACCGCAGCACCGACGCCTTCGCCGTCCGTCACCGATGATCCCGGCGCGATCGGTTCGACGTCCGCAGCTGGCCGCTCCGGACTGCGCATCCTGTCGCCCGATGTGGCCCCCGGCCTCCTCGAGACCATCGTCGGCGGCGTGACCGGGTTCTTCTTCGGGGCCTGACGGGTCGCCGCGCCCGGGCCACGGCCGCGCCCGGGCCACGGTTGCGCCCGGGCCACGGTTGCGCCCGGCCTGCCCCGCGTCACGGACGGCCAGGTCGCGACTCTCCTGCTCCTGGCCGGGTTCGGCCCGCCGGGTTCGGCCCGCCGGTTCGGCCCGCCGGTTCGGCCCGCGGCGGTTTTCCCTACCAGCACTACCACTGCTACTACACACCGATTCGATCGACTGGCGCGCCCCTGACATCCGCACCTGAGCGTGGATGGAGCCGTTCCAAGCCGATGAGGAGCCGCTACGTGCCCGTCCCTTCGCGTAGTAGCTGTGGGGCTGCTATAAGGGAAAATTTCGCCGAGCCCCCGGCGCGCGCTCGCGCCCCGCCAGGGGCCGGGGACACGACCGGCATGGCCCCGCTAAGGTAGGGAGCCACACGCCGTGCCCCTGTCCGAGCCGGAGACCACACGACCGCATGACCGTCGCTCCTACCACGACCGCCACATCCGATCCGACATCCGCACCGATCCTGGAAGCCCGCGGCCTGACCAAGTCGTACCCGCTGGGTGCCACGACCGTGGACGCGCTGCGCGGCGTCTCCCTGTCCGTCGCGGCCGGTGAGTTCGTCGCGTTGATGGGCCCCTCGGGGAGTGGCAAGAGCACGCTCCTGCAGCTGCTCGGTGGCCTTGACCGGCCGACCAGCGGCGACGTGATCCTCGATGGCGAGACGATCAGCCACCTTGACGACGACCGGGCCACGAGGCTCCGGCGCGACCGCACGGGCTTCGTGTTCCAGAGCTTCAACCTGATCCCGCTCCTGGACGTCCAGGAGAACGTGGCCCTGCCCTTCACCATCGCGGGGCAGGACACGTCCCGTGGCGAGATCGCCGAGCGCATCCGTGACGTCATCGAGCTCGTGGACCTGACCGGCAAGGAGGACCACAAGCCCGACCAGCTGTCGGCCGGCGAGCAGCAGCGTGTGGCCGTGGCGCGGGCCCTCGTGACCAGGCCGGCCCTGCTCTTCGCCGACGAGCCGACCGGCAACCTCGACTACACGACGGGCACAGAGATCCTGGATTCGCTCTGGCGGTCGTGCCACGAGCGCGGCCAGACGATCGTCCTCGTGACCCACGACTCCAAGGCCGCGGCCTACGCCGATCGCGTGCTCGTCGTGCGCGACGGGGTCATCCTCGACACGATCCACCTCGGCCGCCGCCCCGACCACGACGCCACGGTGCTCATCGGTCGTCTCGCCGCCATCGGCCTGTAGGTGGCCGCGGGCAGGGGGCGACACACCTGATGGGCGGTCTGAACGGCCTGGCCTGGCGCGGCCTCCGAGCCCGCTCGCTGCGGACGGTCCTGACGACCTTCGGGGTCGCCCTCGGCGTCGCCGTCCTGTTCGCCGGCCTCGCGACCAACGCCGGCATCGATGCCTCCATCGAGCGCACCGTCAGCGTCCTCGTCGGGCGCGCCGACCTGCGCATCTCCGCCTTCGGCGAGGCCGGGCTGTCCGACGAGACCTTGGCGACCATCGCGGCCACCGAGGGCGTCGCCGTCGCCGCGCCGACCATCGAGCGCCGGACCTATCTCGGCGTCGAGCTGTTCACGCCCGGCGACGAGCTGCCTGCGCCCGTGACCGTGGTCGGCATCGATCCCGCCGTCGAGCTGCGCATCCACGACCTGCCGCTGGCCAGCGGTTCCATGCTCGAACGCCCGAACGAGCCGAGTGGCCTCGTGAGCGCGACGCTCGCCCGCGAGGATGGCCTGACCGTCGGCTCGACCATCGAGGTCCAGGGTCCAGGCGACGCCGGCGAGTTCCGAGTCATCGGCATCCTCCTCGACGACGGTCCGTGGGCGGGCGCGTCCGGCCGGGCCGTCATCCTGCCCATCGAGGTCGTGCGCGGCGTCTTCCCGGACCTCGGCGTGACCCGGGTGGACATCGCCCTGGAGGACGATGCGAGCGCGGCCGCCGTCACTGCCGCGCTCGGGGACACGCTCCTGAGCGAGCCCTACGTCCTGTCCGCGCCGCGCGACATCGCGGCGTCCATGCGCGCCTCCACGGGCGAATTCGCGGCCACGACTGCGCTGATCGGCGCCGTGGCCCTGTTCGCGGGCGCGTTCCTGATCTTCAACACGCTGTCCATGACCGTCGTGGAGCGCATGCGCGAGCTCGGCCTGCTGCGGGCCGCCGGCGCGTCGCGCGGCCAGATCACCTCGTACATGCTCGTCCAGGCCCTGGCCATCGGCATCGTCGGCGCGATCCTGGGTGTCGTGCTTGGCGGTCTGCTGGCGGCCGCGATGGCCGGCTGGGTACGGACCGTGGGCGCCGTGCCCCTGGCTGGACCCGTGCTGACTCCGGCTTCGGTCGTGACCGCCGTCCTGCTGGGCGTCCTCGTGACCCTGGCCGCCGCCCTGGAACCGGCCCGTCGGGCCGGCCGGATCGCGCCCGTCGAGGCGCTCAGGGCGCGCCTGGACCTGCCCTCTGCCCGTCGCGCGAGGCTGCGCTGGCTGGTCGGCGTGTTCGCCCTGGTCGGGCTGGCCGGGCTGTTCCTGTGGCCGCGCGGCGCCGGGGAGGCGGCCCTCGTCCGGGCCCTCGCCGTGTACGCCGTGCTGCTCGTGGCCGCGTTGCTCATCCCGTTCGTGCTGCCGGGCCTGGCCCGCGTCGCCGGGTTGCCCTTCGTCATCCTGACCCGTCTCGAGGAGCGCCTCGCCCGGGCGTCGCTGCTGCGCGACCGCTCACGGGCGGCGCTGACCGTGGGGGCGCTGACCATCGGCCTGGCCATGATCGTGGCGCTCGGTGGGGTCGCCCAGCACGCCCGGGCCGCCGCCTCGTCGTGGATCGCCGACGTCGTGCCGGGTGACCTCGTCGTGACCTCGATCTTCCCGCGGGCGCTCGACGAGGGGCTCGACGAGCTGCTGAGCGCGCTCGATGGCGTCGCCTCGGCGAGCCCGGTGGCGACCTTCGACCTTGCGGTCGACGGGGTGCGCCTCGATGGCGCGGCGATGGTCGGCGCGGATCTCGAGACGGACGGTCGACTGCGGTTCCTGGCCGGCGATCGCGAGGCGGCCCTCGCCGCCCTCGATGCCGGTGGGGCGGTCATCGTCCCGGCCGGGGTGGCCGCCCGGGACGGAATCGCGACCGATGACGTGCTGGTCGTGACGGCCGCCGACGGGACCGCGCTGGACTTGCGCGTTGTGGGCATCGCCGAGCGGACCCTGCCCGGGCGGGAAGGGGAGTCGCTGCTCGTGGGCTGGGCCGATGCCGATGGCCTGGGCGTGGCCGGCGCCGATGCCTACGCGATCCGCTTCACCCAGGAAGCCACGGCTGAGCAGCGCGCCGCGGTCGCCATCGAGGCGCGCTCCGTGGCCCTGGAACCGGTCGGCCTGGGCGAGATCCAGGGCGCCATCGGCCAGGCGCTCGATCGCATCTTCGGGCTGTTCGATGCGCTGGCCCTGGTCGCGGTCATCGTCGCGTCGCTGGGCATCGTCAACACGCTGACCATGAACGTCCTCGAGCGTGTTCGCGAGATCGGCATCCTGCGGGCCGCCGGCATGACCCGCCGCCAGGTCTGGCGCTCGGTGGTCGTGGAGGCCGGCATCACCGGTCTCGTCGGCGCGATCACGGGCGTTGTCGTGGGTATCGTCGTCGGAGCGCTGATGGTCGCCCTGGGCGGCGGCACGCTCCAGCTCGCCGTCGCCGTCCCGTGGCCCACCGTCATCCTCGCACTGATCCTGGGCGTCGCCCTGGCCATGCTCGCGGCGGCCTATCCGGCCCGCCTCGCGAGCCGCCTGTCGATCGTCCGCGCCGTCGCCTCCGAGTAGTCGAATCGTGGGCCGGATTCGTCAAGGGTGGCCGGGCGGACCCGGGCGGATGCTAGACTCCTGAGCGTCGGTCGCCGTTCGAGCGGCCACGAGCCTGCGGAGCCTCGATGACCATCGCCCTTCCGAGACTCGACCGGGCCGACCCGGACGAGCGCGGCCTCACCCTTGGGGACTTCCTGGTGCCGGTGCGGGTCGCGGACCGGATCAGCCCGAGAGTCCGGAATGTGGCCCTCATCGGCCTCGGCGCCGTGTTCATCTACCTCACCGCCCAGATCTACATCCAGCGACTGCCGGTGCCCCTCACCGGGCAGACCTTCGGCGTCCTGACCGTCGGCGCCGCGCTCGGGTTTCGGCGCGGCTTCGCCGCCGTGGCCCTGTACGTGCTCCTGGGGATGGTCGGTTTGCCGTTCTTCGCCGAGGGCAAGGGCGGCCTCGCGGTCATCCTTGGCCAGAGCGGCGGGTACCTGATCGGGTTCGCCATCGCGGGTGCGGTCGTGGGCAGGTTCGCCGAACTCGGCTGGGATCGCCAGATCGCAGGTTCCGTGGGAGCGATGCTCATCGGCGAGGTGATCATCTACGCGATCGGCCTGCCCTGGCTGATGGTCGTCGGCGGCTACACGGTCGGCGAGACGATCGCCTACGGACTGACGCCGTTCATCGCGTGGGATGCGGCAAAGCTCGCGGTCGCGGCCTCGCTCTTCCCGCTCGGCTGGTGGATGGTCGAGCGCCGGCCGGACGGCCGATAGGGTCGTCGCCGCGCCCAGCCCAGCGTCGTCGCCGCGCCCAGCCCAGCGTCGCCGCTGCGTCCAGCCTCGCCTCGCTGAGCGCCTCAGTCCAGCGAAGGGAAGCGCGGGCGGAAGAGCAGCGACCATAGGTCCTGCGACGTCCCGTCATCGAGCGCTTCCAGCAGGTCCACATTGCCGATCAGGCCGTAGCGATTCGCCGCCACGTAGCCGCGGAGCGCAGCCCAGAATCTCGTCGAGCCCATCCGCTTGCGCGCGTCATCGATGAGATTGCCGCCCTGGATATAGATGCGCTCGTAGTAGCAGGCAGCGCTGTAGTCGTAGATCATCCGGTCCAGCCTGGCCGTGGAGCAGCCCGAGCCGCGCCGCAGCCCGAGCACGAAGCGGGCCATGAAGTCGGCTGCCGCCTCATCGGCGAACGGCTGGCGCGCCTGGTCGTTGCCGACGATGCCGTAGAACCACTGGTGGGCGGTCTCGTGGGTCACGAGGTAGCGCAGGTTCGCCGACCCGACTCCGTACGGGATCCAGATGAGCCCGGGCGATTCCATCCCGTAACCGCCGGCCGACTGGACGACCTTGAAGGTCGGGTGCGGGTAGTCGCCCAGGCGCGTCTGCATCGATCGGAAGGCATCGGCCGCGGCATCCAGGATGAGGGCGGCGTTGGCACCGCTCCGGTAGTAGGTCCGGATGGTCGTGTCGCCGACCCTGGTCGAGCGGGTGCGGAAGTCGGGTGCTGCCGTGACCGTGAAGTCGCGGACGTCGCGCGCCTCGAAGACCTGGGTGAGGCCGTCTGCGGAGATGCTCGTCCGATCGCCGGTACTGGCGATGACGAGCTTCCGATCGGTCCGGATGGTGACCCGCACGAAGGGGCTGTTGGCGGTCACGAACGGATCGCCATGGTTCGGTCGCGAGAACGGCGTCGCCCGGCTGACCCAGGGCAGCCACCGATAGAGGTTCGCGATGCCGTTGGCCCTGGTGAACAGCCAGGATGAGCCGCTGAGACTCGTGCGCAGCGTGGCGCCGTACTTGACCCGGACCGTGGTCGTGGCACCTTCCGGCAGCACGCCGCCGAGCGGGATCACGATGGTCTGGTCCGTGACCTTTGCCGCGGCGGTCGCGGCCATGCCGTCCACCCAGGCGCCGCGCATGCGCAACCCGCCGAGCGGCGCTGCGATGGTGTTCAGCTCCACCCGATCGATGGGACCGCCGGTCGCGTTCGTGATCGTCGCCGTCGAATCGACGCCGATGGCACGCGTCCCGAAGTCGAGGTCGAGGGTCGCCCGATAGGTCGCGGTCACGCGCGGGCTGGTGCGGTTCACCGCTCCCGGCTGGATCTGCGTGGCGCCGAGGACGGTGGTCCGCGGCAGGCCGTCGGGCATCGCGGCCGCGGCGGCCGGTACGCCGATCGAACCCAGCACAAGGGCGGCCAGCAGGCCGGCGATCAAGGAGCGGCGACTCGCGAGCGGCGTGGTCATCGCCGCTTATCCTACCCGCGACCGTCTGTCGTGCTGTTGGACGCAGCCCGCCGCTAGACTTCGGCCGTGGCCAGCGGGATCGTCGACGGCGCGTTCATCGATGCCGTGCGGGCGCGCGTTCCGGCGCTGCGTCTGCTGACCGACGAGGCCGATCGCGAGACCTATCGGCGCGACGAGACGGCGTACCTGACGTCCGGGCTGCCGGGCGCCGTGGCGCTGCCCACGGAGACCGCGGAGGTCTCGGAGCTCGTCCGGATCTGCGCCGAATTCGACGTCCCGATCGTCCCGCGCGGCGCGGGCTCGGGCTTGAGCGGCGGCGCGAACGGGATCGAGGGCGCGCTGACCGTCGCCTTCACGGCGATGGACCGGATCCTCGAGATCGATACGGCGAACTTGTGCGTGGTGACCCAGCCTGGGGTCATCAACGCTCGCCTGAAGGCCGCGGTGGCCGAGCATGGACTGTTCTACGCGCCCGACCCCGCGAGCTACGAGATGTGCTCGATCGGCGGCAATCTGGGCACGAACGCGGGCGGCCTGTGCTGCGTCAATTACGGCCAGACGCGCGATTCGGTGCTCAGCCTGGAGGTCGTGATGGCCGACGGGACGATCATCCGGACCGGCGGCAAGAACCTGAAGGACGTGGCCGGCTATTCGCTGATGCACCTGATCGTCGGGTCGCAGGGGACCCTGGCCATCATCACCGAGGCGACGCTGCGCCTGCGGCCCACGCCGCCGCCACGGTCCACGCTGCTGGCCTTCTTCCCGACCCTCGAGTCGGCGGGCGACGCGGTCGCCGGCATGGCGATCGCCGGCATCAACCCCGTGACCCTGGAGCTCATGGACCAGTTCACGATCGCGGCCGTCGACGACATGCACGACCTCGGCCTGGACCGCGACGCGGCGGCGATGCTGATGATCGAGTCGGACCTGCCGGGCCAGGCCGCGGCCGACGAACTGGCCCGGGCCGAGGTTGCCTGCACGACCGCCGGGGCGACGACGACCGTGACCTCGCGCGACGCAGCCGAGGCGGACCTGCTGCGCCAGGCCCGACGGGCGGCGCACTGGGCGCTCGAGCGCCTGGGGGACGTGAAGATGGAGGACGTCGGCGTGCCTCGATCGCGCGTGCCGGAGATGCTTCGGGCGGTAGAGCGGATCGCGGCTCGGCACAAGGTCCGGATCGGGACGTTCGGTCACGCCGGTGACGGCAACCTGCACCCCGACCTTGTCCTGGAGCGCGGCGACCCCAACGGCAAGGCCATCACCGAGGCGGTCCAGGCGGACCTGTATCAGGCCGCGCTCGATCTTGGGGGCACGGTCACCGGGGAGCACGGGGTGGGGTCGGCAAGGCAGGCCTGGATGGCCACGCAACGGGGAGCTGACGCGGTCCGGGTCATGTGGGCGATCAAGACTGCGCTCGATCCGCAGGGACTGCTGAACCCGGGTCGAGTCCTGCCGCCTCAGGTCGTGGCCGCAGGATCGGGCGTTCGCGCGGGCATCCGCGAAGCGCCCGCGACCGTATCCAGAGCATGAGCCTGAGAACGAGTCGTCGCTTGCTGCCCCTGACCGTGCTGCTGGCCGTGGTCAGCGCCGGGTGCGCGACGACGCCGCCCGGGAGCCCCGCTGCGAGTGCGTCCGAGCCGGCCGTGACCCCCGTTCCGAGCGTCTCCATCACGCCGGGACCTTCCCTCGATGCTACGCCCACGGCGCCGCCCGTGACGGCCCCGTCCGCGACCCAGGAGCTGATCGAATTCCTGCTCACGCTCGTCGAGGAGGAGCCCGCCAACGGCGAGGCGCACCGCGACCTCGGCCTCGCACTCCTCCAGCGCGTCCGCGAGACAGCCGATCCGTCCCTCTATCCGCGGGCCGAGGAGGCGTTCCTGGCCGCCCGCGAGATTCTGCCCGACGATCCGCTCGTCCTCGTCGGCCTTGGGGCCCTGGAACTCGGGCGCCACGAATTCGCTGCCGCGCTCAAGACCGGGATGGCGGCCCTGGACGCGTACCCTGGGTACCCGACGGCCCGTGGCGTGATCGTGGATTCGCTCGTGGAGCTCGGTCGCTACAAGGAGGCCTTCGCCGCCGCCGAGTCGCTGGCCGCCGACAGCCCTGATCTTGCCTCGTATGCCAGGCTCTCCTACGCCCACGAATTGCGCGGCGACCTTGCGGCCGCGCTCGAGGCGATGGAACTCGCGTCGTCGGCACCCGGGCTCGCGCCGGAGAACACCGCCTACGTGCTGGCCCTCGTCGGGCAGCTGCGTCGTCTGACCGGCGATCCCGATGGCGCGACCGCGGCCTATGAGCAGGCCCTCACTCTCGTGCCTGACCACGCCCCGTCGCTGGCCGGGCTGGGCCGCCTGGCCGTCGGTCGCGGCGATCTCGAGGAGGCCCGCGCCCGATACGAACGCGCGGCGGCCGTCGTGCCCTTGCCGGAGTACGTGATCGCCCTCGGCGAGGTGCTGGAGGTGGCCGGTGACACGGACGCAGCGAAGGATCAGTTCGAGCTGGCCAGGGCGCTGATCACCCTGTCCCAGGCCAACGGGGTCGTGGTCGACGTGGACCTGGCCCTGTTCGAGGCGGATCACGGGGACGCGGCCACGGCCCTGAGACTCGCGGAAGCCGGGTACGCGTCCACGCCCACGGTCCGCGCCGCCGATGCTCGAGCCTGGGCGCTTCATCGACTGGGCCGGGATGAGGAGGCCGCCCCGTTCTCCGTGGAAGCCCTCAGGCTGGGCTCCCGCGACCCGCTCCTGCTGTTCCACGCCGGGGCCATCGCGGTAGCGCTCGGTCGCGCCGACGAGGCCCGTCAGCATCTCGAGGCGGCCCTTGCCGCGGATCCCGGGTTCACACCTGCCGGGGCCGCCGAAGCCCGCTCGATCCTGGACGACCTGGGCTCCTGACCCGGGGCCTTGCCCACGTTCCTGACCTCGGTCGGACCCGATTCATCCGAACCGGACTTCATCACGCATCACCCCCCGAGGATGCCGGTGATGTCGCGACCACCGGTGCCCGAACCAAGTCCCGAGCCTTTGTCCCCCCAGTCACACATTGGAGAACGTTCGTGTCCACTCGTTTCCGGACCGTCGCCCTCGGTGGCGCGCTCCTCATCGCAACCACGTCCGTGGCCGGCGTCTTTGCGTCGAGTCACCGCGAGGCCCCGCTCATCTCGGGCGATCCCGCGGCTGACAACACCGACCTGTACGCCTTCGTGAGCCCCGATGATCCGACCAAGCTGACGATCATCGCCAACTACATCCCGCTCCAGCAGCCGGGCGGCGGGCCGAACTTCCATCCGTTCGACGATGACGTTCGATACCGGATCCACATCGACAACACGGGCGACGCCAAGGACGACGTCACCTACACGATCCGGTTCAAGACCGAGGCCGCTTCGGGCAAGAACGGCGTCAGCTCGTTCCTGTACAACGACTTCCCGGTCACGACCGTCAACGACGAGGATTGGCTCGTCCCGCAGGAGTTCGACATCGAGCGGACCAAGGGCGACACCACGGTCAAGATCGGCGACGACCTGCGCACCGTGCCGGCCAATGTCGGCCCGCGCTCCACGCCGGACTATCCGGCCCTCGCAGCCACAGGCATCCACACCCTGGCCAACGGCGTCAAGGCCTACGCGGGACCCCGCGATGACGCGTTCTTCGTCGATCTCGGGTCCATCTTCGATCTCGGCGGCCTGCGCCCGTTCAACGCCGCACATGCCATCCCCCTTGCCACGGCCGACGGCGTCGATGGCGTTGCGGGCTACAACACGGCCTCGATCGTCCTGCAGGTCCCGCTCACCGAGGTCCGCCAGTCGGCCGACAAGCCGGTGCTGGGCGTGTGGGCGAGTGCCGATCGCAAGGCCTGGCGCCAGACCACGTCTGACGGCAAGGTCAACTGGTCCGGCCCATGGGTCCAGGTCTCGCGCCTGGGCAACCCGCTCATCAACGAGGTGATCATCCCGCGCCACCTCAAGGATTACTGGAACAGCCAGGCTCCCTCGAAGGACAGCCAGTTCCTGAAGTACTACGAGGCACCCGAGCTCGCCGCCCTGGAGAACCTCCTGTATGGCAGCGCCCTCGAGCCCATCGACGAGACCGGTCGCACGGACCTGTCGCTGATCCTCCTGAAGGGCGTCGGTGGCGTCAACCAGATCCGGTCCAACCCGGTCCTTGCCGACATGCTTCGCGTCAACACGGCCATCGCGCCGTGCACCGCGGATCCCATCGCCGACGACATCGGTTCGTGCCAGCGCCTAGCCGTCCTGGCGGGCGACGTGGCCGGCTTCCCCAACGGTCGCCGACTCGAGGACGACGTGACCGATATCGAGCTGCGGGCCATCGCCCAGGGCTACGGGCAGTTCCTCTTCGACAACTTCGGTCTCCCCAACAAGACCCCGAACAACGCTGTCGGTGATGGCGTCGATGCCAACAACGACAGGCCGTTCCTGTCTTCCTTCCCATACATCGGCTTGCCGCACAGCGGCTACGAGTCGGTGCCCCCGCTGCGGGTGATGCCCGTCTAGCATCGAGCGACCAGCGGGTCGCACCTTTCGACCGGCGATCGAGCCCGGGGACCGCGCGGTTCCCGGGCTCGCCGGAGACAGCCTTCCTGCTTGATGTCCATCCGCGGCATCAAGCCGCCCGATGGGGAGGAAGGCCGATGCCGGAAGGAGTCCTGAACCTGGACCCGTTGGCCAGCCGGCTCAAACCCGGTTCGTGATCGTCCCTGGGCCGGTCACTCCGGAGGCCGCGATGATCGCCGCGACAGCCACGAGGATCACCCCGAACTCGTCCGCCAGCCAGGAACCTGGAAGCACGGACTGACCGACGATGATCGGCAGGTTGATCGCCAGCAACAGAGCGATGAGTGCACCGAAAACCAGTCCCGCGCGCATGAGGAGCGATCGACCACGCGTCGCGTGCCAAGTCCAGAGCACGGTCGCGGACGCCAGCAGGACCGTACCGATCAGGAACATGAGACCGACGGCTCCGCCAAACCTGTTGGTGCCACCGTTCTCCCAGATCAACAAGGTCTTGACGATCCAGAACGACCCGCCGGCTAGAGCGAGGATCCTTGCGAGTCTCTCGACACTGACGCGGGCGGGGACGTGCACGCGGACCACGTTACGCCGTCCCTCGCGCGAATCGCCTGTCAGCGGACGGGTCCATGACACGGGACGTGATTCGCTGGAGACTTGGCCGGCGTGTCTCCCGCGGCGCAAGCAGTTCGGGATCGCAGTCATCGGGCCATGCGCGCGGATACAACCGGAAGGCGCCGCTCATGGCGCCCCGCTATGCCCATCGGCGAGCAGGGCCGTAAGTGCCCGTCCGTTGCGGGCGACCGTTCGCCGGAACAGCGCTCGAAAGATCGGGTCGAGCGATCGGCCGACCGGGCCCCACGGAGGTGTGTACTCAACCTGGATCGTGAGCC
>JANOTJ010000092.1:0-2011 GCA_031416295.1 Chloroflexota bacterium | reverse complement strand
TTCATGACCGGCAGCTCGCGGGCACCCTGGGCCTTGCTGCCGAAGGACGTCGGCTTGGTCCGGCCGACGCGCGTGTAGTACTCCTCGGGCACCTGGGTCGGATCCTTGAACATCTGCCACTGGCACTTCTGGGCGACCCCGGCCGCGGTGTTCGCCGCGTCATAGACCGGCGGATCGATGACTCGCACCGGATACCCGAAGCGATCCATCGGCATCTCCTCCATGAGGATGATGCAGTGGGTGCAGTACAGGCAGACCCCCGGGGTGTTGTGGTTCCAGGTGTGCGGCTCTTCGGTGACCTTCCAGCCGTAGGGCGCCTCCATCCGCGCGGGCGTGCCCTCGATGCTGTCGCCACGGAGCGTGCGCCCGCCGCTGCCGCACGGATCGAAGCGCAGGACGTAGCGGTCCTCGAGCTCGACGAGCTCCATGTCCCCGGTCCGCTCCGGCCCCACGAGGTGGCCACGCATGGCCTCGAAGGCGACGAGCATGAGGATCTCCAGCGACTCGTCCCAGGGGTACTTGTCGACGTCGAACTTCTCGTAGCGCCACACGAACAGGGGCAACAGCACGCGGTCGTACATGTCCCGGACCGCCGGCTCACCGAGCTGCTCCTTGACGAGGGACATGAGCGCGTAGGTGTGATCGACGTCGCGGTCATGGCACTGGCGCCACGTCTCCTTCATGACCTCGAGCTTGTGCTTGGCGTCCGAGGGCTGCTCGCGGTACGTCGCGGCGGTGAAGTCCTGGACCTCGGTGAGGAACCGATCCCAGTGCCTGCGCGGGTGCCAGGGGCTCCCATCGGGGAGCGTCGCGACCGCGACCGCCTGCTCGTTGCGGGCCTTGATGACGGCCTCATCGACGCCCTTGTCGCGGAGGAAGCCGTTGAGGTCGCCGATCCACTGGCGGTAGAGCGTGAAGCAGACGTTCGCCTCGTCCACGAAGTAGCTGCCCAGCTGCGCCGCCTCATCCCAGCGGGCGCCATCGAGCGCCTCGATGATCTTGCGGTACGTGGAGACCTTCTGGTCCTCCCACGGGCCCATGCGGACGCGCCGTCCGAGCAGCTCCGTGAAGGCGATCCGGGTCTCGGTCACGCGTCGGCCTCCCGCGCTCGACTACGATGGTGGACGATACCGGGACCGTTTGCAGTCCGGTGACGGAACGATACCACGGCACAACCCCCTCGGCCACCCGGAGACGCGATGAGCGCGGTCCTGTTCGGGGCGCTGGCGGCGTTCGCGAACGCCGGACAGGCGCTCATCAGCAAGGAACTGACCCTGCGCGCCCCTGCGCGCCAGTTGATCGGCGTGCTGTATGTCGGCAACGCGCTGGTCCTGCTGCCATTCGCGCCGTTCGTGATCTGGCGCTGGAGCCCGGACATCGTCGGTCTGCACCTGGTCTCCGTCGGGTTGATGGTCGTGACCGCGATCTGCGTCTGGGACCTGCTCGATCACGGGGCGGCCTCGGCGACGACGACGGCGACCGCGATGAGCCCGATCCCGGCGGCGCTCGCGGCATCCGTGGTCCTGCCCGGAGCCGTCTCGCCGCTCCAGGTCGTTGCCGCGGTCATCGTCGTGGCCGGCGTGCTGCTGGCGCTCGCCGGCGCCTTCACCGGCCTCGATCGATGGGGCCGGACGTGGCGGATCGTGGGGGCGGCGACGGGCTCGGGGCTGTTGACGGTCGTGAGCCGGCTGCTCGGGGACGAGGGGGTCGGGGTCGTCGAGACGTACGTCGTGCGCACGGCACTCGCGGCGGTCGTGTGCATCGCCCTGTTCCCGCCCCGGGACGTGCCGCGCGGCGACATCCCCCGGCTGCTCGGGCGGTCCGTGGTCGTCACCCTGTACTTCGTGTTCGTGATCCTCGGGGCGCAGTCGGGCAGCCCGGTCGTGGTCCAGACCCTCGTCGCCACGACGCCCTTGCTCGTCCTCATCGTCGAGTCGGTGCGCCGGCGGTCGGCGCCACCGGTGCGGTCCATGGTCGCCGCCGGCGTCGTGCTGGCTGGCGTCGCGCTGAT
>JANOTJ010000091.1:0-7281 GCA_031416295.1 Chloroflexota bacterium | reverse complement strand
GACGCGCCGATCCCGAGGACCGCCGCCGTCAGTCCCACGAGGGCCACGAGCACGACCGCCAGACGAGTCCGGATCCCGCGTCGCCAGGGCACCGCCTCAGCGCTCGCCGGGAGGGTTGGCCGCCTTGTAGCCGGCTCCGCGCACGGTCAGGACCAGTTCCGGCTGCGCGGGGTCCCGTTCGACCTTGGCGCGCAGGCGCCCGACTGCGACATCCACCAGGCGCGAATCGCCGAGGTAGTCGTAGCCCCAGATGCGGTCGAGCAGGGTGTCGCGGGCGAGGACCTGGCCGCGATGCCGAACGAGTTCCAGGAGCAGGTCGAACTCGGTCCGGGTGAGGGCGATCTCCACACCGTCGCGGGTGACCGTCCGACCGGCGACATCGATCGTCAGCGGACCGATCACCAGTGCGGCCAGGCCGCCGCCCGGGCCGCTACCGGTGCCGTCATCCAACCCGCCGTCTCCCGGGCGGCCGACCCGCCGCAGGGCCGCCCGGACGCGGGCCACGAGCTCGGGCACCTCGAAGGGCTTGCGCACGTAATCGTCCGCGCCCGCCTCGAGTCCGACCACTACGTCGATCGTGTCGGCGCGTGCAGTGAGCATCACGATGGGCACGGTCGAGGTCCGGCGGATCGCACGGCACACCTCCAGGCCGTCCAGTCCCGGGAGCATCACGTCGAGGAGCACGAGGTCCGGCGGATCCGCCTCGAAGCGTGCGAGGCCTGCCCGGCCATCGGCGGCGGACTCCACGGTGAAGCCGGAATTGCGCAGCCCGATCGCGGTCACCTCCCGGATCGACGGGTCATCCTCGACGAGCAGGATCCTCGCTTCCACGCTCGCCAGTATGGCCCTCGGCCCGGATGGGCAGGGTGGCCAGTGCCGCAGCGATGAACGTGGCGGCCATGATCACGAACACGATGGGCACCCCGCGCGTCTCGCCCAGGGCCACGATGACCAGGCCGTACAGCGCCGTCCACAACGATCCGACTCCGAAGGCCAGGGTGAAGTACAGCGCGTATGAGGCGTCGCGCGTGGCCGGTGGCGCGATGTCGGCGAGCAGCGCCTGGAGCTGCGGCGACTCGGCGAACGAGAACAGGCCCATCAGGACGATCCCTGCCCACAGGCCGGGCAACGAGGTCCCGGCGGCCAGGAAGACCGCGAACCCGACGGTGCCCCCAAGGTACGCGGTGATGATCGCCGGCTTGCGGCCGAATCGATCCGACAGCCAGCCGGCCAGCAACGGCATCGGCACGCTGAACACGATGAGCGCGCCGTACATCAGTCCGGCCGTCGGCTCGTCCACACCGACGACCCGGGTCAGGTGGATCAGCGCGAACAGGTTCACGACGCCCAGCCCACGACCGCCGCCGCCCAGCACGGAGGTCAGGAACAGCCAGCGCAGGTCGCGGTCGCCGACGACCCGACGGAGCGCATCGATGGAGCTGCCCTGGGCGCGTGCCGCCACCCGGTCCGTGCCGTGTTCGCGGATGAGCCACAGGACCGCGAGCGCGATGATGGCTGCGGCCAGCCCGAACGTGATCGATGCCCCGCGCCAGCCAGCGAGCGCGATGAGCGGTGCCCCGACGACCGCGACGACAACCGTGCCGACATTCCCGCCGGCGATATGGGCGCTGATCGCAAAGCCGCGTCGATGGGCCGGGAACTGCTCGGCGAGCAGGCCGTTGCCGACCGGGTGCTGGGGCGAGCCGCCGATCCTGGCCACGAGGTTGGGCAGGGCGAAGGTCGCGAAGTTGACGGCCAGCGCCTGGGCCGCGAACCCACCGCCGAAGAGCAGGCCGCCGAGGCCCAGCAGCCGGCGGCGCGACACGTGCCGGGTGAGCTCGACGTACGAGAGCTGGACCATCCCGGACAGGAACGCCCCGGCGGCGGCCAGGAAGGCCACGGTCTGCACGCCGACCCCGTACTCATCGATGATCTCGAGGAAGATCAGGGGCAGCAACACGGCGAAGGCGTGATTGACCGCATGGGCCGACGAGAGCAGCGCGAGCGAGCGCATGGGCCGGACGTCAGGGGCGGTCTGCATGGAGCGATGGTGCCGTATCCTTCGGGGGTCCCGTCAGCGTAGGTCCAGCACCTCGACCACATCGCTGACGGTCAACCCCGGCCGCCGTCCCCCGAGCAGGGCGTAGGCTCGTCCGTCCACGACGACCGCCCCGAGCCCGTGGCGCGGCACGGTCAACCCTGGCAACGTCGTTCGCTCGATCGCGCCGACACACTCGACCGCGCCGAACGTCCCTGCCGGGCCCTCACCGCCGATGACGCAGTCACCAAAGGGGACGGCCGAGAAGGCCGCGATCCCACCCCGCGCGGTGGTCAGATCCTCGGTCTGCCCGACCACACCCTCGGCGGACACGAAGTCGACGGTCCCGAGGTTGCCCTCCAGGCCTCCGACACGCCCACCCAGGAAGGTCACGCCTCCGTCGCCCAGGGAGGTCGCGGCGAGGTGCTCGCGCGGGCTGGTGAGCGACGCGAGGGATCGCCAGACACCGCCGTCCTTCGTGAACACTGAGGCGGACACGCCACCCGGGCCGACGCCGCCGCCGTACTGAACCTGGCCCCGTCCATCCCAGGCCGCTGCGCCGGCTGCGCGCGGTTCCGGGAGTGGCGCGACAGGAAGCCATCCGTCGCGCCCGAGGCGCCAGACCGCATCGGTCGGACGTCCCGTCGCCCCGCTGTACCCACCGATGAGCAACAACCCTTCGTCGTCGGCGACCAGGGCCGCGTGGTGGACCGGCTCAGGCAGCGGGGGCCCGTCGGACCACGAATCGGTGGCCGGGTCGTAGGCGAGGACGCGATCCACGGCGCGACCCTCGGCATCCATGCCCCCGACGACCCAGATGCGACCCTCGAAGGCGGCGGCGGCCACTTCGGTCAGGGCGATCGGGGCCGACGCCGCGAGTACCCAACCCGCCTCGTCTGGCGCTGCCGATCGTCCGGGCATCCCCGGATCGATCCCGATCCGGCGGGGATCGAGCACGACCGCCGCGACCAGCACCCCGAGTGCCACGACGACCCCGAGCAGCAGCAGCGCTCGAAGCCTGGACCGGCGCGAGCGAAGGAACGCCGGCATCTCCATCGTTACAGTTTACGGGTGGCGGCGAAGCTCCCGTGCCCGGTGCAACTCAGTACTGGAAGAGCAGCTCCCAGTACTTGGGGAGCGGCCAAAGCTCGTCATCCACGAGCGTCTCGAGCTCGTCGACGACCGCGCGCAGGCTCTCCTGCGCCGGGATCACCCTATCGGCGAACGCCCGAGCCTCGTCCTCCACCGACCCGGCCGCGTGGGCCGTGTGTTGCGCCCCTTCGAGTGCGGCGATGGCATCGACGAGGGCGTCGGCAAGACCCGCGATCCGCTCGGCTACGGTGGCGATCCCTCGGGACGCGGTTGCGCCCGCGAGTCGGCCCAGGTACGAGACGGTCGCGGGCAGGATCATCGTCCGGGCGATGTCCAGGGCGCAGTTTGCCTCGATGTTCTGGACCTTGACGTAGCGCTCCCAGTTGATATCGACGCGCGACGCGAGTTCGCGCTCGGAGAGCACCCCGAACTTCGCGAACACCGCCTTTGCCTTGGGGGTCGTGAGGGCCGGCAGGGCGTCCACGGTGGTCTTGTTGTTGGGCAGCCCGCGCCGCGCGGCCTCGGCATGCCACTCCTCGGAGTAGCCGTTGCCCTCGAACAGGACCTGCTTGTGCTCCCGCGCGATCACGGACAGGATCGTGGTCAGGCCCTTGAAGTCACCGGGCTCCAGCGGCTCGAGGTCGTCGGCGAGCCGTGCCAGCGAGTCCGCGACGGCCGTGTTGAGGACGGTCTGCGGCCAGTAGATGGGCGCGGACGAGCCGACGGCGCGGAACTCGAACTTGTTGCCGGTGAAGGCGAACGGCGAGGTGCGGTTGCGGTCCGTATGGTCCTTCGGGATGACCGGCAGCGAGGTGACCCCGAGGGTCAGGTCCCCGCCGTGCTTGGAGTTGGACGCTGCGCCCTCCTCGAGCTGGGCGATGACGTCCTGGAGCTGCGAGCCGAGGAAGATCGAGACGATCGCGGGTGGCGCCTCGTTGGCCCCAGGCGATGGTCGTTGCCGGCGTCCGCGATGCTCGCCCGCAACAGGTCGGCGTGGACGTCCACGCCACGGATCACCGCGAGCAGGAACGCCAGGAACTGTGCGTTCGCGTGCGGATCGTGGCCGGGGTCGAGCAGGTTCTCGCCCTCGTCGGTCGAGACCGACCAGTTGTTGTGCTTGCCCGAACCGTTGATGCCGGCGAACGGCTTCTCGTGGATGAGCAGCATCAGGCCGTGTTGCAGGGCCAGCCGGCGCATCGTGCTCATCACGATCATGTTGTGGTCGGAGCCGACCGAGGTCGCCTCATACACGGGGGCCATCTCGAACTGGCCGGGCGCGACCTCGTTGTGGCGCGTCTTGGCGGGGATCCCCAGGCGCCACAGCTCGCGGTCGAGATCCATCATGAACGCCAGGATCCGCTCGCGGATCGGACCGAAGTACTGATCCTCCAGCTCCTGGCCCTTGGGCGACGGGGCCCCGAAGAGGGTGCGCCCGGTGAGCATGAGGTCGGGACGCTGCGCCGCCAGGCGGCGGTCGACCAGGAAGTACTCCTGCTCGGGCCCGATGTTCGTGAACACGCCGCTGGCGCTCTCGTTGCCGAACCAGCGCAGGATGCGCAGCGCCTGCTGGCCGAGTGCCTCCTGCGAGCGCAGGAGCGGGATCTTGTGATCGAGCGCCTCACCGGTGAACGAGACGAAGGCGGTCGGGATGGTAAGGGTCACGCCGTTCGGTTCGACCTGGAGGAAGATCGGCGAGGTGACGTCCCACGCGGTATAGCCGCGCGCTTCGAAGGTCGCCCGGATCCCGCCCGACGGGAAGGAGCTTGCGTCCGGCTCGCCCTGGAGCAGGTTCTTGCCCGAGAACTCGGCGACCGTGCGGCCGTCGCCGATCGGGTTGAGGAACGAATCGTGCTTCTCGGCCGTGGAGCCCGTCATCGGTACGAACCAGTGGGTGTAGTGCGTGGCCCCCTGGGCCATCGCCCACTCCTTGACCCCGTGGGCGACCGCATCGACGATCGCCGGGTCGAACGGCTCGTGGCCGTCGATCGTGCGGCGAAGCTTCCGGAATATGGGCTTGGCCAGGTACTGGCGCTGGGCGCCCTCGTGGAAGACGTACTGGCCGTAGATGTCCTCGCCGGCATGCTCGAGGAACTTCTGCGTGGAAGCGACCCGATGGCTGGCGATCTCGGCGACGGCGGTCTTACGGGCGGTCATTGGGACTCCTTGCGTCGTTGGGACGCTCGGGCACAAGGGTAGCAAGCGGGCGGGTTGCGGTTCAGTACCCGGCCGGCGCCGAATCCTGTGCAACGTTGCGCTGCGCGACGGGCCGGCGGGCGGCCACGAGGTCGTCAAGCAGGCGCCCGAACTCGCGCTCGACATCCACGTAGCGGTCCGATCGCCAGACGATGCCGAGCCGTCCATCCGGGGCGAGGCGTGCCCAGACCCGGCGGCGGGGCAGGTAGAAGCTGATGGTGATCCCGGTGATCAGGGACACGAAGGCGAGCCAGACGAGGCCCTGACCCGGGTCCTTCTTGGCGATGAGCAGGGTGTACTCGCTGAAGTCGGTCAGCTGGATGGAGACGTCCGTGCCGCTCGGGACGGACGCCTCGCCGCGGGTCAGGGCGACCGCCTGGGCGTTCTCCGCGATCGGGTTGCCATCGCCGTCCATGCCCACCACGCGGTAGGGCAGGATGAACACGACGCCGCGCCCGTCAGCGAGTCGGCTGAGCACGATATTGAGGCCGAAGTCGCGGCCGGGCACGGCGAGCGTGCCATACGGCAATCGATCCACGGAGTCGGTCAGGGGCACAGCGGCATCCCACAGCGGGCGGCCCTCAAGGTCGCGGATCACGAGATGCGGCGCCGGCCCGAAGCCGTTCTGGTGGAGCGTATAGCCATCGACCGCCAGCGGATCGTTGACCCGGATCGTCTTGCGCGCGATCTCCTGGCCGTCGCGATAGACCGCCAGATCGGTGGTGAAGTCGGTCACCATCCCGGTCTCGAATCCGGGCGCCTCGAAGCCCAGGTTCTTGACCAGCAGCAGGCCCGGCGTGCCGATCGCCTGGACGGTCAGCGATTCCCCTTCGGGCACGACCAGACCGACCTCCTCGCCCGCGATCGAGGTGACCGCCGCGGCCAGCAGGAACATGATGAGGCCGAGGTGGGTGAACAGCGTCGCGAGCTTGGTGTACTGGTGGCGATCGCCATAGATGTAGGTCGCGCCGGCCTCATCGGTCGCCTCGCGCACCCGGAACCCCCGCCGGCGCACGGCCCTGGCGAGATCCGTGGCGGTCAGCCCGTCCATCGCGGCCCGGTCCGGGAGCCGTGGGTCGAAGTACGGCTCGGGTTGCACGACCCGGACCGTGGCCACGTCGCGCCAAAGCTTCGGGGTGCGATCGAGCGTGCACACCACGATCGAGATGACCAGGACCACGAGGCCGAGGCTGAACCACGGGGAGGTGAAGATCTCGAACGCGCCCAGACGGATGAGCACGTCGGTGACGCCCGCTCCGAAGGCCGGGTCGTAGCGGATGTGGGTCGCCTCGATCGCGGTCTCGTAATCGCCGACGGAGCGCCGGGCGAAGCCCGGCAGCTGCTCCAGGGTCATGCCCACGACCGCGAGCAGGGCCAGGAAGATGATCTGGGCGACCGCGAAGTCGACGGAGGTGCAGAGACCCCACAGCGCTCGTCCGGCCCGAGCCAGCACATCGCCCGGTGAACGCGCTGTCGGGGCGGCCCCCCACTCGGCGGTCGGTGTCGCCACGGACCGCTGTCTAGACGCCGACGGCCGGCCGGTCGCCCGAGCGGTCCGCGTTCCGGGCCACGTCGCCGGCCACGTCGAAGGCGGCCCTGAAGTCGTCCTCGAGATCCTCGAGGTCCTCGAGTCCGACCGACACCCGGAGCAACCCTGGGGTGATGCCGGCGGCGGCCAGCTGCGCCTCGGTCATCTGGCGCTGGGAGGTGGACGGCGGGTGCACGACCATCGTGTGCACGCTGCCCAGCGAGGCGGTCAGTTCGGTCAGGGTCAGGGCATCGATCACCGCCCGGCCAGCGTCGCGGCCGCCCACCATCTCGACGGCCAGCATGCCGCCCCCGACGCCCGGTCGGAACTGGCGGACCGCGACGTCGTACTGGGGATGGCTCGGGAGGCCCGGGTAGAACACGCGTTGCACAGCGTCCTGACGCTCGAGCCAGGCTGCCAGTGCCGCGGC
>JANOTJ010000090.1:0-2148 GCA_031416295.1 Chloroflexota bacterium | reverse complement strand
GTGGCTGCGGAATGCGCCGAGGATCTCGCGGCCGACGGGATCGTCTACGCCGAGGTTCGCATGGCGCCCGAGCTGTGCACGGAACGGGGCTTGACCCTGGACGAGGTCCAGGACGCGATCATGGAGGGGTATCGCCAGGGCGAGGCCCGCGCGGCCGCCGCTGGCCGACCCATCGTCATGCGCTCCATCGTCACGGCCATGCGCCAGGCCGCGCGCTCGGTCGAGGTCGCCGAGTGCGCCGTGCGCTTCCGCGACGCGGGAGTCGTCGGCTTCGATATCGCTGGGCCCGAGGCTGGCTTCCGCCCGACCCGCCATCTGGACGCTTTCGAATACGTCAGACGCGAGAACTTCCACATCACGATCCACGCCGGCGAGTCGTTCGGCCCGCCCAGCATCTGGGAAGCGCTCCAGTACTGCGGCGCCGAGCGGCTCGGGCACGGCGTGCGGATCGTGGACGACATCACGGTCCACGACGACGGGTCCGTGGAGCTGGGTCGCCTGGCCACCTTCGTTCGAGACCGGCGCGTGCCGCTCGAGATGTGCCCGACCTCGAACGTCCACACCGCCGCCGCGGCCTCGATCGCGGAGCACCCGATCGACCTGCTGCGCCGCCTCCGCTACCGGGTCACCGTCAACACCGATAACCGGCTCATGAGCGGCGTCACCCTGTCGAGCGAGTTCGAGGCGCTGGATCTCGCCTTTGGCATCGGCCTCGGCGAGATGGAGTGGCTGACGATCAACGCGCTCAAGTCGGCCTTCGCGCCGTTCGATGAGCGGCTGCGGCTGATCAATGAGGTCGTGAAGCCAGGCTACGCACGCCTGCGCGCCGATCAGTCGAGGGTCGTGCCGGCATCGTGAGCCTACGCCGCCCGCCGTCCCTTGGGGCGGCGGCGCGAGCTACGCCTACCCCGCGGGCAGCCCCACCACGAAGCGGCTGCTCGCGTAGCCGTTGGGCTCGATGAAGATGCGCCCGCCCATCGCGGTCATCAGCCGGCGCGACGCGAACAGGCCGATGCCGGAGCCACGCGACCGGCCGCGGCCCTCGATGCGCACGAACGGCTCGAACACGCTCTCCCAGTCCTCGATGGGCACGCCCGGACCGTCGTCGGTGACGTAGACCTGGATCTCATCGCCGAAGTGCCAGACGCCGATGCTCACCCCGTCGGCGGATGGGGCGTACTTCGATTCGTTCTCGAGGAGTTGCTCGAGCACCTGGCGGAAGCGCGCCTCGTCGCCGATCGCCGTGTACCAGCCGTCCGGTCGCGTCCAGCGGATCGGATGTGGGCGGAGCAGGAACCGGAGCGTCTCGACCGTCTCGTCCACCACGCGCACCGCGTCGAACGGCGCCCGCGACAGGCCCGTCAGCCCCTCTCCGCGGACCGAGGCGAGGATCGAGTCCACCAGCCGGTCCAGGCGAGCCAGCTGTTCGTTGGCCGCTGCTCGCCACTCGTCACCGGCCGGTGACGGCTCGCCGGTCGCCGCCGCGTCGGCGAGCAGGTCCACGTACACGCGGACGACGGATAGCGGCGTCCGAAGCTCATGCGTGACCACGCTCAGCAACTCCGCTCGGGCCGCGTCCAGGGCGGTCATCTGCTCCAGCCGAGCCTCCACCTCGGCCGTCAGGCGGCCCTTCTCGACGATGCCGGCGAGCAGCGCCGCGATGGTCCGCAGGAACTCGATCTCATCGACCGTGAACTCGCGGACGTCGCGTGTCTGGACGTTGAGCACGCCGACCACCTCACCGTGCCAGATCAGGGGCACGGACAGGAAGCCCGCCAGCGCCTCGATATCGAAGCCGCGGACCCAGCTGAACCGGTCGTCCCGGGTCACGTCGGCCACGGCGATGGGCACCTGGGAGGCGGCCACGCGACCGGTGATGCCATCGCCCCAGGCCAGGCTGACCTTGCCGACCTGCGAGCGATCGAGGCCGTTCGTGGCGGCCAGGGTGAGCCGCATCCGCTCGCGATCGGGCAGGTAGAACGAGCAGACCTCGACGCCCATCGCCGCGGTCGTGCCGTCAACGATGGTCCGCATCAGTTCGTCCCAGTCCCGTGCCTGGGTCGCGACCTGGGCGATCTCGTTGAGGAACGACAGCTCGCGCAGCCGGTCGCCGGCCTCATGGAGTTCCCCGACGTCACGCACGCTCAT
>JANOTJ010000089.1:0-10371 GCA_031416295.1 Chloroflexota bacterium | reverse complement strand
GTAGGGGCAGTACGACGGCACCACGGCCGCCGCAAGGACGTCGTGCTAGCATGGCCCGAGGCGTCACGTCAGTGACGTTGACCGCGATAAGGAACAGGCGTTCGACTCCATGGATCGCTTCGACAAGTTCACCGATCGCGCACGCAAGGTCCTGACGCTCGCGCAGGACGAGGCGCAGCGGTTCAACCACAACTACATCGGCACGGAGCACCTGCTCCTGGGCCTCGTCCGCGAGGGCGAGGGCGTCGCCGCGCGCGTGCTTGAGAACATGAACGTCGAGCTCGCCAAGGTGCGTACGGCAGTCGAGTTCATCATCGGCCGCGGCGACCGTCCGGTCGTCGGTGAGGTCGGGCTGACCCCACGCGCCAAGCGCGTCATCGAGCTCGCCATCGACGAAGCCCGTCGCCTGGGCCACAACTACATCGGCACGGAGCACCTGCTGCTCGGCCTCGTCCGCGAGGGCGAAGGGATCGCCGCGGGCGTCCTGGAGTCGCTCGGCGTCAACCTCGACAAGGTCCGCCACGAAGTCATTCGGGTCCTGTCGCAGAGTTCGTCGGCCGGCCCGACGCCCGAGACCAAGCGGGCCAGCAAGACCCCGACGGTGGACCAGCTCGGCATCAACCTGACCGAAGCGGCGCGTGCCGGCAAGCTCGATCCCGTGATCGGCCGTGAGAAAGAGATCGAACGGGTCATCCAGATCCTGAGCCGGCGGACCAAGAACAACCCGGCGCTCATCGGCGAGCCGGGTGTCGGAAAGACGGCCATCGCCGAGGGCCTCGCCCACCGGATCGTGGCCGGCGACGTCCCCGAGTCGCTGCTCAACAAGCGGGTCCTGACCCTCGACATCGGATCGCTCGTGGCCGGGACCAAGTACCGCGGCGAGTTCGAGGAGCGGCTCAAGAAGATCATCGAGGAGCTGCGCAACACCAACGACGCGGTCCTGTTCATCGACGAGCTCCACACCCTGGTCGGGGCTGGCGCCGCCGAAGGGGCGATCGACGCCGCCAACATCCTCAAGCCGCCGCTCGCCCGCGGCGAGCTCCAGTGCATCGGCGCCACGACCCTGGACGAGTACCGCAAGTACATCGAGCGGGACGCGGCCCTCGAGCGGCGCTTCCAGCCGGTCATGGTCGAGGAGCCTACGGTCGAGCAGACGATCGAGATCCTGATGGGCATCCGTGAGCGCTACGAGCAGCATCACAAGGTGACCATCACCGACGATGCCGTCCGCGCCGCGGCCGACCTGTCGACCCGGTATATCACCGATCGCCACCTGCCGGACAAGGCCATCGACCTCATCGACGAGGCCGGCTCCCGGGTGCGCCTGCGCCATTCGTCCGCGCCGCCGCCCCTGCGCGAGGCGCAAAAGAACCTCGACCGCATCACCAAGGAAAAGGACGCGGCGATCAACAACCAGGAGTACGAGCAGGCGGCGACCCTGCGCGAGGCGGAGGCGACAGCCAAGGAGACGGTGGACACCCTGCGTGCCGAGTGGCAGGCCCAGGTTTCGGGCGACCAGCCGACGGTCGACGAGGAAGATATCGCCCAGGTCGTGGCGATGTGGACCGGTATCCCCGTGACCCGCATCGCCCAGGAGGAATCCGAGCGGCTGCTGCACATGGAGGACGCCCTCCACAATCGGGTCATCGGCCAGCAGGAAGCCATCGAGACGATCTCGAAGGCCGTCCGCCGCGCCCGAGCCGGACTCAAGGACCCCAAGCGGCCCATCGGGTCGTTCATCTTCCTCGGCCCGACCGGCGTCGGGAAGACGGAGCTCGCCAAGGCGCTCGCCGAGTTCATGTTCGGCAGCGAGGACGCGCTCATCAAGATCGACATGAGCGAGTTCATGGAGCGCCACAACGTGTCGCGACTGGTCGGCGCCCCTCCGGGCTACGTCGGGTTCGACGAGGGCGGCCAGCTGACCGAGGCGGTCCGCCGCAAGAGCTACGCGGTCGTGCTCCTCGACGAGGTCGAGAAGGCGCATCCGGAGGTCTTCAACATCCTCCTCCAGATCCTCGAGGACGGCCACCTCTCGGACGCCAAGGGGCGTCGTGTGGACTTCCGCAACTGCATCATCATCATGACCAGCAACCTCGGCGCCAAACAGCTCCAGACGAACGCGAGCCTCGGGTTCCGCGTCCAGGGCACCACCGACGCGGCCCGTGCCGAGAGCTCGTACCAGCTCATGAAGGACAAGATCGCCGTCGAGCTCAAGAACAACTTCCGGCCTGAGTTCCTCAATCGCATCGATGCGACCGTCGTCTTCCGCTCGCTGACCGTGGAGGAGATCGCGGTCATCGTCGATCTGATGCTGAACCGGGTCCGCGACCAGCTCCGGGCGCAGCAGATGTCGCTCGAGGTCACGCAGGCGGCCAAGGAGCACATCATCAAGCTCGGGTACGACGTCGCCTACGGCGCGCGTCCCTTGCGCCGGGTGATCCAGAACATGATCGAGGACGTGCTCGCCGAGCACCTGCTTCTGGGTCGCTACGAGCCGGGCACGCTGATCGTCGTGGACAAGGATCCCGAGGCCGGTCTGGACATCCACGCAGCCGAGGAACGTACGCCCGTCGAGGCGCTCTGACCGTGGCGTCCACGGACGCTGCGTTCGCCTGATGGTGGCCAAGTCCACGAGTCGCTACATCTGTCAGGCGTGCGGAGAGGCGTTCCTGCGCTGGGAGGGCCAGTGCCGCGCGTGCGGTGGCTGGAACTCGCTCGTGGAACAGATCGTGCGTGAGGCGCGGCGGCCCGGAACGGCTCGCGGGGCGGGCTCCGCGGCCCGGTCCGGAGACCGAACGGGTCCCGCCAGCCCGGTCCCCCTGCGCGACATCGGCGCACAGGACGTGGCCCGCGTGGCGACCGGCATCGGCGAGCTCGATCGAGTCCTCGGCGGTGGCATCGTCCCAGGCTCGGTGATCCTCGTCGGTGGCGAGCCCGGTATCGGCAAGTCCACCCTGCTCCTCCAGGTCGCGGCCGGTATCGGCCGCCCGGTCCTGTATGCAACGGGTGAGGAGTCGGCCGAACAGGTCCGCCTGCGCGCTCGTCGGCTGGGGCTCCTCGACGGGCCGGCCGGAGCGCACATCGAGGTCCTCGCCGAACGCGAGATCGGCCGCATCGTCGAGGCGGCCCGACGGGTGCGCCCGGCGTTGCTTGTCGTGGATTCCGTGCAGACCGCGGTCGTCGATGAGCTTGACGGGGCGGCCGGCAGTGTCGGACAGGTGCGCGAATCCACCGTCCGTCTCATGGAGGTCGCCAAGGGCGAAGGCATCGCGGTGGTCCTCGTCGGCCACGTGACCAAGGATGGGTCGATCGCGGGGCCCAAGACCCTCGAACACCTCGTGGACGCCGTGGTGACCATGGAGGGCGAGCGCTACGCGACCCTGCGCCTGGTCCGGGCGACCAAGAACCGCTTCGGCTCGACCGATGAGGTCGGTGTCTTCGAGATGGCGGCCTCGGGGTTGGTCGAGATCAGCGATCCATCGAAGGCCTTCCTTGGCGATCACCAGGACTCGGCGCCCGGCAGTGTCGTGGCGCCGACCCTCGAGGGCAGCCGGCCGATCCTCGTGGAGGTCCAGGCGCTGGTCGCGCCAGCCGGCTATGGCACCCCTGCCCGCAAGGCCAGTGGCATCGACCCGAACCGCCTCGGGCTGCTCGTCGCGGTCCTCGGGCGTCGCGCCGGGATCGCCCTCGGAGCCCACGACGTGTACGCGAATCTGGCCGGCGGTCTGGCCGTCGGCGAACCCGGCCTGGATCTGCCCCTGGCGCTGGCCCTGGCCTCGTCACTGCGCGATCGTCCGGTCGGTCGCGGGGTGGTGGCCATCGGCGAGGTCGGCCTGCTCGGGGAGCTACGGACCGTATCCGGCGTCGAGCGCCGGCTGCGCGAGGCTGCCCGGACCGGATTCCGGACCGCCATCGTGCCCCGTCCGACTCGTGGTGCGAGTTCGGTCGACGTGGCCGACCTTGAGGTCATCGAAGTCGCCACCCTGCGCGAGGCGATCGAGGCGGCCCTCGTCCCGAGGCCTGACCGCCGCAGCGATGTCGTGCCGGCGATGCTAGGCTGACGGCCCGTTCCGAGCGCCCAGGTCCGCATGGGCGTCCGGGGACGCCGGGAGGAACGCTCGAGGGTGTCGTGATCCGCAATATCCGTCTGCTGGGAGCTGCGCTCGGGGGCCTCGTCGGGCTCGGGCTGGCCGGCGCCGACGGGGGGCTCTTCCGTGATTCCGGCTATGCCGCTGCATTGCTTGCAACGTGGGTCGTTGCGTGGCTCGTGGTCGGATTCGCGATCCTGCCGTATCTGACCCTGGTGCCGGCGAGCTGGCTGATCGCGCGCGTCGAGGACCTGTCCACGGCCGAATTCGTGACCGCGGTCATCGGCCTGCTGCTCGGACTGCTGATGGGTCTGCTCCTGGGTTTCCCCCTGGCCAACTTCCCGGAGCCGTTCGGGTCGTGGTTGCCCCTCGGGGTGTCCCTGTTCCTCGGTCTCGGGATGCTCGGTCTGACCGTCGCCAAACGCAAGGACCTGCTCCTCGCGGCGGAGACCGTCGGGCTCGTCCGTCGTCCCGCGACCGACGCCGCGGCCACGCATCGCGGCGATCCGCACATCGTCGTGGACACCAGCGCCATCATCGACGGGCGGATCGCGGAGATCGTCGAATCGGGATTCATCTATGGAACGCTGGTGGTACCCCGGTTCGTCCTCGAGGAACTCCAGCACATCGCGGACAGCTCGGACACCCTGCGCCGCAATCGCGGGCGGCGCGGTCTCGAGATCCTCAACCGCATGCAGAAAGACGCGGCCACCCCGGTCGAGATCGTCGAGGACGACATCCCCGCCGTGGTCGAGGTCGACGCCAAGCTCGTGGCCCTGGCCATGGAGCGCAGCCGGGTCATCCTGACCAACGACTTCAACTTGAACCGGGTGGCCGAACTCCAGGGCGTCCGAGTCATGAACATCAACTCGCTGGCCAACGCGGTCAAGCCGGCCGTGCTCCCCGGCGAGGAGTTGCGCGTCCGGGTGATCCAGGAGGGCAAGGAGGCCGGACAGGGCGTCGGCTTCCTCGACGACGGCACGATGATCGTGGTCGAGGGTGGCGCCCGCCATATCGACAAGGACCTCGACGTGCTGGTGACGCGCGTCCTGCAGACCGTCGCCGGCCGGATGATCTTCGCCCAGCCGCGTCTCGACTGAGGAGCACGCGGTGAGCGGAGTGGGCGCGGCCGACGCGATCGTCGTCGCCGCGGGCAGCTCACGGCGCATGGACGGCGTCGACAAGCTTGACTGGTACCTCGACGGGCGCCCGCTGCTCGCCTACGCCCTCGACGCGCTCGCTGCGGCGCCATCGATCGCGGCCATCGTCGTGGTGACCGCCCCTCACCGCGTGGCGGCGATCGCCGGTGCGCCCTGGCTGCCGGACTCGGTCGTCCACGTCGTGGCCGGGGGCGAGCACCGCCAGGATTCTGTCCGGGCGGGCTTCCAGGCGCTCGAGAGCGCTCGACCGGACGCGCAGGGCGACCGTCCGGTCCTCGTCCACGATGGCGCGCGGCCGTGCATCCGCCCGGAGCTGATCGATGCCGTCAGCGCGGCGGTGGCGCGCTACGGAGCGGCGATCCCGGCCCTGCCGGTCACGGAGACCATCAAGCGCGTGACGGCGAACGAGGTGACGGCGACCGTCGATCGCGTCGACCTCGTCGCCGCCCAGACGCCCCAGGGTGTCCGCCGCGCGCTGCTCAGATCAGCCCTCGCGACGTCGCTCGCGACCGGCGGGATATGGACCGACGAAGCTGCGCTGCTCGAGGCCTGTACCATCCCGGTCCATGTCATCCCAGGCGATCCGACCAATCTCAAGGTGACCGTGCCGACCGACCTCGCTCGCGTCGCCCAGGTCCTTGCCCTGCCTACGCTCGCGCTGCCCATGCGCACCGGCATCGGCCATGACGGGCACCCGTTCGGGCCCGGCGAGCCCCTGCTGCTCGGTGGCGTGGTCGTGCCGGGGGCCCCGCGACTGGTCGGGCATTCCGATGGGGATGTGCTGCTCCACGCCCTGGCCGACGCGCTGCTCGGGGCTGCCGGGCAGGGCGACCTTGGACGGCTCTTCCCGGCTGGTCCGGAGACGCCCCGCGGGATCGCCGGCTCGACGATCATCGAGAGCGTGCTGACCCGATTGGCGGAGGCGGGCTGGCGGCCGGCATCCGTGGACGCGACGATCATCGGCGCGCGGCCGCGCCTGAGCGGCGTTCTCGACGCCATGCGCGATGGCATCGCGGCCCTGCTCGGGCTTCCGCCGGGAGCCGTGAATGTCAAGGCCTCGACGGGCAACCTTGATGGCGCCGAAGGAGCGGGCCGCTCCATCTCGGCGCTCGTCGTCGCGACCATCGAGGCTGTCCGGTGAGCATCCGGCTCCATGACACGCTGACCGGAGAAGTCCGCCCGTTCCATCCGCTGCGGGACGATCTGGTCGGCATCTACACGTGCGGCCCGACGGTCTATGGTCCCGCCCATATCGGCAACTTTCGATCATTCCTGTTCGCCGACCTCCTGGTCCGCCACCTGCGCTGGCGTGGTCTTGCCGTCCGTTGGGTCATGAACATCACCGATATCGACGACAAGATCATCCGCGGAGCGGCGGCCGAAGGCGTCGGCATCGATGTCCTCGCGGAACGCTATCTCGAGCGCTTTCTGGCCGATGCGGATGCGCTCCGGATGACCCGGCCGGACGTCGCTCCCCGAGCGACGGCGCACATCGACGAGATCGTCGCGCTCATCTCGACGCTGCTCCAGGGCGAGCATGCCTATCGGACCGACGAGGGCTCGATCTTCTTCCGCATCGCCTCCTGGCCGCCGTACGGCGCGCTCGCCCGCCTGGATCCGGACCAGCTCCGGGTGGGGGAACGGGTCGAGGCCGACGAATACGCCAAGGACGATGTCCGCGACTTCGCGCTCTGGAAGGCAGCCAAGCCCGGCGAGCCCTCATGGACGACGGCGATCGGCGAAGGCCGACCCGGCTGGCATATCGAATGCTCGGCGATGAGCATGGCCCACCTCGGTCCGTCGTTCGACATCCACACCGGCGGGATCGATCTGATCTTCCCCCACCACGAGGACGAGATCGCCCAGAGCGAGGCGGCGACGGGCCAGCCGTTCGTGGGGACGTGGCTCCATTGCGCGCACCTCCAGTCGAGCGGCACGAAGATGGCGAAATCGACCGGCAACATCGCCCGGGTTTCCGATCTCCTGGCGGCCGGGACCTCGCCGCGAGCCCTGCGCTACGCACTGATCGCCGTCCATTATCGGGCGAGTCTCAACCACTCCGACGCGTCGCTGGCGGCAGCGGCGGCCGCCCTGGAGCGCCTGGATGCCGCCGTCGCCGCGCTCGACGCCTATCGTGAAGTGCGTCCGGACGATCCGACGCTGGATGCTACCTTGACCGAGGCCACGGACGCGTTCGGTGCGGCCCTGGATGACGATCTCAATATCTCCGAAGCGCTGGCGGTGGTGTTCGGCCTCGTCCGCGACCTCAACCGGCGGATCGAGGCGCGCGCATTCTCGAGCGACGACGCGGCACGCGCACTCGCAGCCCTACGTGATCTGGACCGGGTCCTGGGCGTCCTGCCCGACATCGCCGACGAACTGGAGGCCGACCTCATGGCATTGATCGACGCGCGCGTGGCGGCACGCGCCGCCCGCGATTGGGCAGCCTCCGACCGGTTGCGTGACGAACTCGCGGCGCGCGGGGTCCTCGTCGAAGACACGCGCGACGGACAGCGCTGGCGCCGTGGCGCCGAGGTCCAGGGTGGCTGACCGGCCCGGTGCCGGCCGGTCCGGCCGACCGGGTGGCAAGCGACCGACTGGCGCGCGCGGTGCTGGAGCGCGTGGCATGAACCCGCGCGGCGCGAATCCGCGAGGCCCGAGCCCACGCGGCGACGGGTCGGGTGGACCCGGGTCGCGTGGACCCGGATCGCGGCCCACCGGACCACGCCCGACCGAACCGTGGGCGCCGTCTGATGGATCGTCGGGAGGCCGCCCCTCTGGCGACTCGCGGTCCGATGGTCCGCGACCCGGCGGCGGCCGACGCTTCGACGGGCCGCCGCCGGGCGGCCGGCGCTTCGACGGGCCGCGACCTGGCGCTGGGCCGGGTGGCAGCCGACCGCCGGATCGATCCGGACCGCGCCCGCCGGATCGATCCTGGCAACGGCCCGATGAGCGGTCATGGCAACGGCCCGACGAGCGGCCGTGGCCTGGCGCGTCGCGCCCCGGACCGTCGCGCCCCGGACCGTTCCGTCCTGACGACCGTGGCCGCGACCGGGACACCGGCGATGACCGCGACCGTGACGAGCACGCACCTGACTGGGCAGCGCGTCCGAGGCCTGCCGGCCCACGCCCGGGCCAGGACCGCGAGGATCGCCCGTACCGTCCGCGCCCGGACGGACCCCGGTCCGAGGGTCCGAGGTCGTTCGGGCCGCGGCCGTATGCGGCCCGTGCTGACGGACCGCCGCAACGCTACGGGTCGATGGCCCCGCGATCGTTCCCGACAGTTCTGCCGATGCCCCAGGCCCTGGGCGACGGCGAGGAGCTCGTGGCTGGACGACGCCCGGTGGAGGAGGCGTTCGTGGCCCGACGGCCGGCCCGTCGCCTCCTCGTCGTGCCCCAGCGTCGAGCCGCGCTCGAGAAGCTGGTCCTGCATGCGACGAACCTGCGCATCCCCATCGTCGAGGTCGAGGGCGGGTCGCTGAACGCACTCGCAGGCTTCGATGGCCATCAGGGCATCGCCCTCGTGGTCGAGCCGCGGCGCTATGCCGGTCTCGACGACATCCTGGCCCGCGCGTCCTCGCGCGGTGAGCCCCCGTTCATCCTGGTGCTCGATTCCCTCGAGGACCCGCACAACTTCGGTTCGTTGCTGCGGTCGGCCGAAGGCGCGGGTGTGCACGGGGTCATCTTCCCGACCAGGCGCCAGGCGCCCCTGTCGCCGTCGGCGATCAAGGCGTCGGCGGGTGCCGTCGAGCACCTCCTGCTGTGTCCGGTGGACGACCTTCCGGGTGCGCTCAGTGACCTCCATGCCCGTGGCGTCCGGATCGCCGGCGCCGACGGTGACGCCCCGCTCACGGCCCGCGAGTCCGACCTTCGCGGTCCGCTGGCCATCGTGGTCGGAAGCGAGGGCCAGGGCCTTGGATCCGCCGTCCGCCGCCGCAGCGACCTGTTCATCCGCATCCCGATGCGCGGTGCGGTGGGCTCGCTTAACGCCGCGGTGGCCGGATCCATCCTGCTGTTCGAGGCGGTCGCCCAGAGGGACACCGGCGAGACGCCACGGAAGCCGGTCCGGCGTGCTGGCGAACCAGCCGTCGAGCTGTTGGCCGCCGAGACCTCGATCGACGAAGGTGCCCTGGATGCCGGGGCCGCCGAAGCAGCTCCAGCAGCCGCCCCGGCCAAGTCGAAGCGGGCAGCGCGCCTGAAGGCTGTGCCGACGGACCTGAAGGCTGTGCCGACGGACGTTCCGGCCTCGGTCGAAACCAACGCCCCGGAGGTCGCCCCGTCGTCGGCACCCTTGAAGGTCAAGCGCGCCGCTCGTCAGAAGGCCAAGGCCGCCGACCCGGGCGCTGCAGACCCGGGCGCTGCAGACCCCGGCGACGACCTGCTGCCCGGATGACCGCCAGACGAAGGTCCGAACCGTCGCCCGGTTCACGGTCCAGTCGCGCTGGCCGCTGGAGTGTCGACTTCGGCTGGATCCGATCGCCGGTCGGGGCCACGCTTGACCCATCCGGGCGAGCGGCCCTATCATCTCCCGGCGCCGAAACGGTTCCTTCTGCGGTACGGTCCTGCCCGTCGCGCCGACGTAGCTCAATTGGTAGAGCAGCGGTTTTGTAAACCGCAGGTTCCGGGTTCGAGTCCCGTCGTCGGCTCCAGCGCATGTCAATACGGTGGCCGGATCCACCACGGGACCGCAGTCTCGATCCGGCTCCGCCGACACAGTGGGTAGGTTGAGCAGGTGGTGAGCTCAGCTGGCTGTAGACCAGCCGCCTTCGGCTTTGGGGGTTCGATTCCCTCCCTGCCCACCATTACCAGGCATCATCTAGCGATAACCCCGATCGGCTCCGGGCCCACATAGCTCAGCTGGCAGAGCACTTCCTTGGTAAGGAAGAGGTCATCGGTTCGAGTCCGATTGTGGGCTCCACTGCCCGATCAACCGCAAACCGCGCGGCAGGCGCCGCACCTGATCAAGGAGTGAACTGGTCACGTGGCCAAGAAGAAGTTCGAGCGCACCAAGCCGCATGTCAACGTCGGCACGATCGGCCACATCGACCACGGCAAGACGAGCCTCACCGCGGCGATCTCCAAGTACCTGGCCCTCAAGGGCTCGGCCGAGTACCGCGCCTTCG
>JANOTJ010000088.1:0-1892 GCA_031416295.1 Chloroflexota bacterium | reverse complement strand
GTATGACCGGTCGTGGCTGCGACCGGATGTGCTGGCTGGGATCACGATCGCGGCGTACCTCGTCCCGCAGGTCATGGCCTACGCGCAACTCGCCGGCCTCGACCCCGTCGTCGGGCTCTGGTCGGCCGTGCTCCCGGCCCTCGTCTACGGGCTCGCCACGACTTCCCGACACATCTCTATCGGGCCGGAATCCACGACCGCGGTGATGGTCGTGACGGCGGTCGCGCCACTCGCCGGCGGGGACCCGATCCAGTTCGCGCTGTTGACGACCGCGCTGGCCCTGCTCGTCGGCGTCGTGTGCGTGGTGGCCGGCGCGCTCCGCCTCGGCTTCCTTGGCGACCTCCTGTCGCAGCCGATCCTCGTCGGCTATATGGCCGGGGTCGCCCTGATCATGATCATCTCCCAGCTCGGGCGGCTCACCGGCATCGAGTCGGTTGCGGACGCCATCCCGGCGCAGCTGCTGGAGGTGATCGGGAGCCTCGCCGAGACCCATCTGCCGACCCTCGCGGTCGGCCTCGGGGTCGTCGCCTTCCTGGTCACCGTGGCGCATCTCCGGCCGGCCCTGCCCGGGCCGCTCATCGCGGTGGTCGGCGCGACCGTCGTCGTGGCCCTGTTCGGACTCGAGAGCCAGGGGGTCGCGGTCGTCGGCGATATCCCGGCCGCGATGCCGCCGCTCGGCCTGCCTGCCGTCGACCTGGCCGCGCTGCCCGTGCTCGCCGGGTCGGCGCTGGGTGTCGCGATCGTGGCCTACACCGATGTCATCCTGACCGGCCGCTCATTCGCCGCCCGGCGTGGCTACGAGATCGACCCGAACGCCGAACTGTTCGCCCTGGGAGGTGCGAACCTCGCGGCTGGGCTGACCGGCGGCATGCCCGTCAGCAGCTCGGGCTCGCGGACGGCCATCGGTGACAGCGTCGGTGGGCGGTCACAGCTCGCGGGGATCGTGGCGGCCCTGTCGGTCGTCGTGGTGCTGGTCGCCCTGGGCGGCCTGCTCGCGCGATTCCCGACCGCTGCCCTGGGCGGCCTCGTCGTGTACGCCGGCCTGCGGCTCATCGATATCGCCGGCCTGCGCCGGCTCGCTCGATTCCGCCCGAGCGAGCTCGGTCTCGCCCTGGTCGCGGCGGCCGGAGTCCTGCTGGTGGGCGTGCTGGTCGGCATCCTGGTGGCCATCGCGCTCTCGGTGATGGACCTCTTCGCTCGAGTGGCGCGTCCGTCGGCCGCGATCCTCGGTCGGGCACCGGGCGTCGCCGGCCTGCACGATATCGAGGACTACCCGGACGCGGTCACGGTCCCGGGTCTCGTGGTCTTCCGCTACGACGCTCCGTTGTGCTTCGCCAATGCCAACGACTTCAAGACGCGCGCGCTGGCCGCGGTCGATGGGCAGACGACGGCCGTGGAGTGGCTGTTGCTCAACGCCGAGGCCATCGTGGACGTGGATCTGACGTCGGCCGATGCGCTCGGTGAGCTGCACGACCGGCTCCAGGCGCGGGGCATCGTCCTGGCCATGGCCCGGGTCAAGCATGATCTCGGTGCGCAGCTCGAGCGGATCGGCCTCATCACGCACATCGGCCCGGAGCGCATCTTTGCCACGCTGCCGGTCGCCCTCGAGGCGTTCGAGCGGCGGACAACGTTCGAGGCGGCTCCCGAAGGAGCCGCCTCGATGCTGTCCCGGTGAAGGAGTCCGCCGAAACGGACACTTCTGCCACGCGCCAAAGGCATCTATCACGTCGGCTGCACCGACTACCCTGACCCTACCTACCCATGGCCTTGACGCTGGGGCAGCTTGGCTGATTTGACTCAGCGCCGATATCCTACCCTGAACTGGGCGATTTTCCAAGGGTTTTGTCACGCTCTTCTGTATAAATTCCTTAACGTTCGTTGGCGAGCGTGCC
>JANOTJ010000087.1:0-3806 GCA_031416295.1 Chloroflexota bacterium | reverse complement strand
ACCAGGGCGCGAAGCCCCTCGTCAACGACATCGACGTCGCCGACCACGATCGCCTCGACCCGGACATGGTTCTCACGTTCGACTAGCCCGGCCAACTCTTCGAACGCAACGCGGAGCGTGACGCCGCGGGTCGCGGGCGCTCGACTGTAGAGCCAGGCCCGAAGTTCGCGCTCCTGGATCCGTGCGAGGCTCGCCATCTCCCTGGGCTCCTGCGAGCGCTGGATGAGGGCAAGCGTCTGGAGGACCGAGTCGTGGAGGTGCGCGGCCATCTCGGCCCGAGCCTCGGAGCGGATGCGGCTGTTTCGTTCGTCCATGAGCTCGCCTGCGAGCCGCCAGATCCACGGCCCACCCAGGAGGGCCAGGCCGCCGACGGTCACGATGACCGCGAGGATGACGTTGGCGGCCGCCGCGAGGGAGGTGGTCGCCGCGAGGAAGACCGCCAGACCACCCAGGATCAGGAGGCTCCCAAAGACGATGCGCGGCATGGAGGCACGACCGCGGACGATCGCCTCCAGCGGGCTCCGGAAGCTCGCCGGATCCCAGCGGCCCCGGCCCTCGTCCGTGCTTCGCGCCCAGAGCACGGCGAAGCCGATGGCTGCCAGCGAGGCCGGCCATCCCAGCTCCCAACCGAACCACGTCCCGGCAAGCAGGAAGAGGATGGCCAACCCGGCCAGGATCAGGCCCATGCCGAGGACCTGACGAGCGCTAGGTCGAGGTATCGGCCGTCGCGGTAGGCGGTCCAGCGCCGCGGGCGCATCGACCGCTTCCACGGGCGCCAGCAGCCACAACAGCAGGTATACGACGATCCCGAAACCGAGGGCGAAGGTCAGGGCCACGAACGCCAGTCGCACGATGGTCGGCTCGACGCCCAGGTGCCCGGCGACGCCGGCGGCGACGCCGGCCACGACGCGGTCGGACCGGGCGCGCTGAAGGTTGGACCTCGAAGGCCCGATCGCGGGTCCGCTCGCCAACTGCGCCTCTGTCTTTGCCATGGACCGCGATGTTCCCACAAGGACGGGGCCCAGGCGATAGGGTGAGTCCCTGGGTATCTGCGCCACGGCAGTCAGGGTTGGACCGGGGACATGCCGGATGGCGCCGTGTCGACCGAGGGAGGACGATGCCGGCCATGACGACCGAACGATCCGGCCCGGTGCTGCCCAAGGAACACGCTCCCACGCAGGCACGCCGTCTCCGACGCCGGACGGCCGATCGCGTGGTCGGCGGCGTCGCTGGCGGGTTGGCCGACTACCTGAACGTCGATGCGTTGCTGGTGCGGGTGGCGTTCGACGGGTTGATGGTCTTCGGCGGCGCCGGGCTGGTGCTCTATGTCGTCGGGTGGCTCCTGGTGCCCGCGGATGGACGCGACGATTCGATCGCCCAGGCGGGTTTCGACCGTCTGAGCGCCCGGCTCGGATCCCGGGGGACGGCCATCCTCGTCGTGACCGGGGTCATCCTCGCCGTGGTCTGGCTTGTCGCTCAGTCGTCGCAAGCGTGCTACATGTCGCTCGACGATCCCAACAACGTGTATTGCTCCTCGCCCGGACTCGGCTGGCCGTTCGACTTCGAGCCGGCATCGCTGCGACTCATCGTGATCGCCGTCGTGGTCATGATCGCCGGGATCGCCGTACTCCGACGGCGCGACGGGTCCGGCGGCCGATCCGCTGCAGCCGACTCGGGAGCCGTGGGCGGGACCACAACAGAGGCCACAACAGAGGCCACGGCGTGGGAACCCCGGACGACCGAGACCCCGAGGCCCAAAGCGGTCCCACGCCCCCCGTCGCCGCTGGGTTGGCTCGTTCTCGCCGCGGTGTTCGTGACGGTCGGCCTCCTGGCCATCGTCAGTAACGCGCCCGACCTTGATGTCGCGCCCGGGCAGTACCTGGGAGCCGCCATCCTCGTGCTCGGCCTCGGGCTGGTGGTCGGAGCATGGTGGGGCCGGGCGAGGCTGCTGATCCTGCTCGGCATGTTCGTTCTGCCTGTCGCCGCAACCGCTGCGTTCATCACCGTGCCGTTGGATGGCGGGTTCGCCGAGCAGGCGTTCCAGCCCCAGTCGGTCGGTGAGGTTCGACCCGCCTACCGCCTGGCGGGTGGCGACCTCTGGCTTGACCTGACCGGGCTGCCGGCCGGCGACGGCCCCATGGTGATCGACGCCAGCGTGGGCATCGGGCGCCTGTGGGTCCTGATTCCCTCAGATGCTCGACTCGCGCTGGATGCCCGGGTCAACGGCGGCCGGCTGTCCCTGTTCGGCAACCGCCAGGTCGGCACCGGCCTCGCCGACCGCCTCGAGCGGCCAGGCGGAGCAGGGCCGGACCTGGTCCTGCGGCTGGAGGCCGGGATCGGCGAGATCGTCGTCGAGCGTGCATCGGATGGAGGCTGACATGCAGCGTCACGACGTGGACCTGGTCTCGCTGACTTTCGGGCTGCTGTTCACGGTCGCGGGACTGGTACTGCTCAGCGGCGATCCGACCAGGGGCACGGTCTGGCTGGGCTGGGCGGGGCCAGCAGTCGCCATCGGGCTGGGCGTGCTCGTCCTCGTCGCGGTATGGCCGCGACGGACGGAGGCGGCCGACGTCGACGCCACGCCCACGCCGGAGGTCTGACCCGCGACGATGAGCGGGGGCCACGGCGTCCGGGGGGTCGCCGCTCGCGGCCGCGCGGCACCGCGCCGCCAGCTACATCTCCATCGGGCTCATGAGCTGGAAGTAGTTGTCGTCGGGGTCGGCGAAGGTCGCGATCGACGACCCCTCCTGGCCCTCGTAGCCGTACGGCTCGGCGATGACGGTCGCCCCGGCTGCCTTGAAGCGCTCGAAGTCGGCCTTGACGTCCTGGCTCTCGATATTCCAGATGATGCGCCCCGGGTGCACGCTCCGGCCCTTGACCTCGGAATGCGGCCCCACCGTGATGTAGGCCGAACCCAGCATCCAGCCGGTGTACCCACCATCTGAGAAGCCCGGCTCGCCGAGCACGCGCGTGTAGTACTCGACCAGCCGACCTGGATCTTCTGAACCGATAAGGATGCCGTTGAAGTCCATGGCGCCTCCTATGTCCACTGCGGGTGTGGTCGCCGAAGTGTAGTCACCGGTAGGCCGCCGAGCCGCCGGGTCAAACGACCGCAAGGTTGACCGAAACCAACGCGATGGCCATCATCACGCCACTCCCATTGGCTCAGGGGTAGCAGCGATGAGCGTCAAGTCCTGGGGTGGCATGCTGATCGGCGCCTTCGTTGCGCTGGTCGTGCCGATCTCCTTCCTGGCGGTCGCCAAGCTGATGGACATCGGGATCGTGCTGATCGTCCGAGAATCTTCCACCATGCAGTCGCTCACCTCGATCGCACTGACCGAGGCCTTCCTCGGGCCGATCGGCATCGTGATCGTGGGCCGATCGGCTCGGATCCGCGGCGCGATGGCGTGGCTCGGCTACATCGTCGTTGTCGTCCCGGTCCTCGCGCTCGTCTGGTTCGTATGCGTGGCGACCCTCAGCGGATCTCTGGGCAGCCCGTTCTAGTTGACCTTGCGCCCGTCCCCGGCCGCACGGGCGATTCCGGGCGGCCATGCTCGTGCGCCGGAGGATCAGGCAGATCAGGACCTGCGCATCACGATGCCGCCGTTGCCCTGATCGATCGCCTGCGGGCTCCTGATCACTGGCTCCAGCGTTCTATGCCGAATCATCCTTCTCGGGACGGCGGCTGAGATCTGCGTTTCGAAGATCTACTTCGGCCTCGCCACGACTTTCGCTGCCGGAACGATCCGAGCGGTCCCGCCGCTGGGGCGGAACGTGCTCTCGTGTCCGTCGTCCCAAGCCACCCG
>JANOTJ010000086.1:0-1580 GCA_031416295.1 Chloroflexota bacterium | reverse complement strand
CTCGTTCCCACCGGAGGATCTCTCGACCGGTGTCGCATTCACCGGCTGCTATCCGCGGGTCCCGGACATCGGCCCCGCGTCGTGGTGGGTGGATCCCGCCACACTGCCGTTGCCGGCGTCCACCCGCACGATCCGAGGCTTGATCCACGAGCGAGCGTGCGCGAGCGGGCGGTCACCCGAGGGCCGGATCCTGGACCCTATGGTCACGTACCGCAGTGATGCGATCGAGGTGACCTTCACGATCACGAAGCGGCCCGGCGAACAGGACTGTCAGGGCAATCCCTCGTTTCCCGTGGAGATACGCTTGGCGGAGCCGCTCGGAACGCGGGCCCTGCTCGACGGCAGCGAAGCCCCGCCTCGCGACGCCACCACCAAACCGTAGGTCGCGGCCGTCCTTCGGCAGCAGGCAGCGCAACACCGGAGGGCGAGCCGCCGTCCGACGGGTATGAGAACGGTCCTGGCCCTCCTGACCGCCTTGGCCATGATCACTGTGGGATGCATCGGCCCCGAAACACAGGGCGGCAGCAAGGACGAGGCCATCGGACTTGCGGGGGAGTTCCTGTCGGCCGTCAAGGCCCACGACACGGACAGGGCATGGTCGCTCGTGTACCCGCCCAACCGAACGGCGCGGTTCGAGGACGACCGAGGTCGGTTCGATGCCATCGTCGGGCAGATCGATCTGTCGGGGGTCGCGTGGGAGGTCACCGACGCCAGCGTGCACGACGGCCACTACCACGTCACGCTACGGCTCGAACCGCTCGAGGTCGATGGAGCGCTTGGCACCTTCATCCAGATCGTCGAGAGCGACGGGGTTGCGGCGTACGCGCTGATGGTGGTTGACATCGAGCCATTCGGAGGGTCGCGTGGCATTCTCGGTGGGTAGCCCTATGCCACCGAAGCCGGCACGGCCCTGCGCGCCGACGACCTGATCACCGTCTGGACCGCGGAAAGGGAGCAGTTGATGGTCTGGCGCGGCACCACGGGGCCGTAGGCTCGATCCGCCGAGCCCACAAAGCCAACCAGGAGGAATCTGGTGCCGGCTTTCCCGGCGCCTCGTGGTCGTTAGAGCGTGTGCCGCTCGCGACGAAGGATGTCCCGGTAGATCAGGCCACCCAGGACGAACGTGACAAGCCCAGCGATCGCGCTTCCAGTCGTGGTCGTACCAGGGTCGAGCGGACGGAACGGAACGCCGAAGAACGGCAAGAACGCACTCCCGACCAACCCGATGACCAACGAGGCGGCGACAAGCGAACCGATGGCGATCCCGACGCGGCGGAGGATGTGCAGCATGAACCACCTCACGAACTACGTGCTCATGATGCTCGCGGCGTCGCCCGACCACGTCAAGGGCCTGTCTGCCTATTGGCCCTGACCTGCGCCGGATCGCGTGGCACATCGGCGGGATGGACGATGACAGGGTTTGGAGCGGGAGACGAGGCTCGAACTCGCGACCTTCTGCTTGGGAAGCAGACGCTCTGCCAACTGAGCTACTCCCGCCTCGGCGTCCGCTCGGTTACAGCGTCTGCCTAGTCTTGCCTTGACCCACAACTCGAAGAGGGAATAACTGTGATTGTCAAGAT